>JAKPPK010000349.1 GCA_029547385.1 Candidatus Latescibacterota bacterium | reverse complement strand
AGGTGATCCTCATAACGGGAGACCGTCGCCTGCCCTTCGCGGCCGAAGGCGAAGATGTTGTTGCGGACAACGTTTTCTCGCCCGTAATGCTGATGGAACCCCTGGCTGGAGGTATTGTAGCAGATGTTGTTCTCACTGATGATGTGCGAGCTGCCTTCGTCCATGTAAATCGCCCAGCCACCGTAATTCGACTTTTCGATGTCGTGGATAAGGTTGCCCCGCAGCATGGTGCCGGGCTGGACGCCGAGCGTGTAGATGCCGCCCATGTCGCTCAGAATACCGTGGCCGATGTCGTGAATGTGGTTCTTCTCGATGCGGTTGTTCTGTGACACGTTTTCGTGATATCCCCACACCCAACCGCACGACACGCCGCTGTAGTAGAGATCGTAGATGTGGTTGTGGGAGATATGGTTGCCGAATGAATGCCGGGAAAGCACCCCGACCGCTGCGAGAAACACGCGCCCGCCTTCTCCTATTACATTGTCGGTGATGCGGTTGTTACCGGTCCGCCGTGCGCGTGGACCGATCGCATCCGCTCCGTTGAGATGGACGCCGCCAGCGCCGAGGTCAACCAGGGTGTTACCCACCACGCGGATGTTCTGGCAGCCATCCCGCAGTTCGACGGCATAGCCGCCGATGTGTCGCACCGTGCAGTTCTCGAAAGCGCACGAACGCGCGGCCTCAAAGGTGATCACCGCCGGTGTTTTATGAGCGGCCTGATTCGACAGGCAGTAATCCCACTCCGCATGCTCGAAGGTTAGCCCTTCGAAGCGAAGAAACTCGACGTAGTTCTCCGCGTCGGCATCCCCGGTCACCTGCACGAGCTTTCGAAGGCGCGGCACGAACACCTGTGCGGTTTCGATGTCCTCTCCCGGCATCGGCACGTAGGTCAGTTTCCCGGTGGACCTGTCGAGGTACCACTCACCCGGGTCGCTCAGCGCTTCCTTCACGTTTTCGACATAGTACCGGGCAAGACCGTCGGCGACGTCGTCTTTCAGCGTGAATCCCGTCTTGTTTGCGAGTTTGACCGTGTTCGTGGCGGGGTCGAAACCTGCCATGGAGACTCGCTCTTCCACCCACCAGTGGATCACCACGATGTCGATGTCTGTGATGTTCTTCCAGCTCTGGACATGTCCCGGCGTGCACTGGAAGGCATCTGCTCCCATGAAGATATCCCCCCATGGTCCTTCGGCGTGCGGCCGTTCATAGTCGGCAACCCGGTAGAAGCCCTCCTTCGGCAACCTCGGACGGCTGCGTCTTGCGCCATTCACAAACAACTGGCGGAAATACCATTTCCCTTCCGCTACCTCCGGGATGGTAGTTACCCAGACTTCCTTTCCGTTCGGCGATTCCTTCTGCCATCCGGTGATCCGCGTCCCTCCGTCAAGCACGGGTGTTTCGCCCGGGAATGCGGCGTAGGTGACGGGCGCGGAATCGGCATGCGTGAAAGTCAGCGGCGCTTTGAGGATGTACCGCCCTCCCCGCAGCCAGACCGTTACGGATGCGGGCAGTTTGGTGGCACGTTTCAGCTCGCGAATCGTGTCGCGCGCCTTGGTCACGGTTGCAAACGGGCCGTCGGTGTCGTCGGCGTTGGCTTCCGCGAGGCGTCCGGACCAGTTATCGCGCCCAAGCGGGGATACGTAGAGATCGAGATGGGATTGTGGCGCGGGCATGGAAACTCCTCCTGTATGCAGATGGATGCGTTCGATCGCGCGAGCGCGGTGTTACACGAATCTCATGGCGAACAGGTCGGCACTGCGCATCCGGACGCGGAAACGAACTTCGGCGTTTTCCGCATGCCCGATGTCGCTTTCGCCGCGCCACGTGATGGGATGGTCCGTTTCATCCCCGTTGAAGCGGTCGCAATCGGCGAAGCTGCGCCCGGGAATTGGTGAACCGTCGGGTTTGCATGCTTCCACCTCAACGAAACCGGTGAATTGCGTTTTCGCGTTCAGCCGCAGCGTGCGTCCCTCAAAAACAAGCGGTTGTGTAGCGAAGAAACCCTCCATCGGGCATTCCAGCGCAACAAGACGCTCTTTTTTCCATGTCGCCCACGCGATTTTGCCCAGAGGCGGCTTTCGCGGGTGCTTGTGCGGCACCGGTGAGCCCGCGAACAGCATCCCGGTGCGGTTCCCGGGAAGGTCCACGAGGCCGATTCCGGGGGTGACGACGCCCCCGTCCCACTCGCCCGCGCACCCCGGTGAGCAGACCCCCTCGCCGGGCGTGTAGCCGCTCGCGTCCGGAACGAAACCCCAGACGACGCCATCGGGGCTCGTGGCGAGATGGAAATGGAACGAATCCGTGGCAAGCGACCACCGCATGGGGAACATCACGTGGTAGTCGATGGTGCCCGGCATCAGCGTTTTGGGCTGGCTGTACCAGAGATCGTGGGGAGCCATCGTGGCACCGGGCCAGAAGAGGTCCTCTGGAAGAGGGAAACGTCGAAAATCGTCCGTTTCCATCCGCCCGATCGTGCGGCGGCGGAAGAACCAGTTGCGGCAGTAGGCGACGTATTTCCCCTGCTGAACGTCGTACGTGCAGCAGTTGTGCGTATCGCTGTAGTGGGCCACGAGCGGCTCTCGGATCGGTTTCCAGTGAATACCATCCGGCGACACGGCACCAAAAAGGCCCTGGTTTCTGTGGTACGGGTCCACGGCATCCGGCCGTTCGCGGAGGTAGTCCGCATACATGTCATCCGGGATGTGCCCCAGATGGAACCCCTTGTACCGTTCTTCCGGAGGGGCTGAGGGGTCCTTGAACACGCTTCCGCCGTGATACCCCACGTCGTCATCCCTGAGCATAGCACCGTAGACGATATTGTTGCGGGTGTCTCCCCGGTAATTGACCACTCCCACGTCGGGAAAGCGCCAGTCCACGCCGTTGTCGCTTTCGGCATAGCGGACGTGGTTGCGGACACCCATGTGCGGTGTGCCAATGCCCTCTTCGGGCCAGCACTCGTACCAGAACCGGTAGACGCCTTCGTCATGGATCAGTGTGCCACCGAACAGGAACACTGCACGTGCCATTTCGGGCGTTATGACGGGTTGGCCTTTTTCTGCCTTCTGCGCCACAAGGCGGATGCCATACGGCATGTCTACGCAACGGTAACGGAGGGGAGGCAAGCTCTCCGTGGTGAAAAGCGGCACGCCTTTACCGGTTTCGGTGAGCCACTGATGGGAGCCGTGATCCACGTAGCGCCAATCGTGGAAGTAGATAACGTTGGACGCGAGGCGAAACGGGGGACGGTTGCTGTGGATTACGGACTTCACGAGGGCGTTCTCCTTCGGTAGCAACCCATTTCCCCGTTGCTGACCGGTTGTTTCTTACACGGAACGGTTCGCGACTGCTTTCCGTATCACTTCGTCAAGCTGCGCGTAGTTGAGGTCGTCTTTCTGCGCGAACGGCAAATCGTCCGCCTGCGCCCCGCGATTAAGAAACGCGGATAGGCCGATCGCCTTCTTTCCGATGAACGCGCTGGCCCCCCAGCGTTCCGCCATGGAACGGAATTTGTCCGCGTCGAAATTGGTAAGCATGACTACCGGAATGTCGCGAGTCTTCTCGTCGGCAAGAAGGAACTTCAGAGTCTCATACCCATCCTGCCGCGGCATGACGAGGTCCAGCAGGACCACATCCGGTTGTTCCGCTTTGATGCGTTCAACCGCCTTCACTGCGTCGGTCTCCGAGGCAACCCAGTGCCCGAACTTCGCGGAGAGCACGGCGGTGACAAGTTGAACGAAGGCCTCGTCGTCGTCCACGACAAACACGCGGAGCGGTTCCATGTTACCCCCCACTTCTGCGGCTGTTACCGGCCCTGTAAAACGAGCCGTCGCCGCCTTATGCACACCCGTCGTGCGATTTCATTCGCGCCTGACGAGGAACAATTCCGGCATCTGCAATAAGAACGCAACCGCCGGCGCTTGCTCCAAATCCAGCCATTCCTTTCGTTGCGGAAGCGGAGCACCGATTTGCGGGATTGGCACCGCTGTCAGGTTTCCACGAATCGTGCAACAGCAGGAAGTATCTCCCGCCGGATGCTGTCCACATTCCAGATTACGATCACGCGCGGGCTTCAGTCCGGCCGCACGTCCGCGTCCTCTTCGCGCGTTCCCGAATACCGGACGTCCTCGCCTTCTCCGGGCTGCTCCACGACGGGAACCGTGAACGTAAACGTTGCCCCCTGCCCCGGGGTGCTTTCCGCCCAGACGAAGCCTCCGTGCGCTTCCACGAGGAACTTGACGATCGTAAGGCCGAGGCCGGTGCCTTTCGCCTTCGTAGCGCGTTTCATACGAACCTGGTGGAATTTGTCGAAAATCCGCGGCAAGTCTTCCGGGGGAATACCCACGCCGGTATCGCGCACGGAGCAGCGCAGGAACGCGCCCTCCTGCTCGCAGCTCAACGCGATCTCTCCGTTTTCCGGTGTGAACTTGACCGCGTTGCCGAGCAGGTTCATGAGCACCTGCTCCATACGGTTCGGATCAGCATACGCCGGCGGGAGGTCCGGTGCGGCCTTCAGGGTGATCCGTAGCCGTTTCTCCATGGAAAGAGGCGCGATAGACGTTGCAACCCGGCGAATGATGGCGACGAGGTCGGTCGTTTCCGGTTGAATTTCCAGCTTGCCCGCCTCAAGCCTGGCCGTATCGAGCAGGTCGTTGATGAGGTTCCCGAGACGTTTCGCGTTCGTACGAATGATCTGCAGGATTTCTTTCTGGTCCTCCTTGAGCGGGCTCGGGATGCCATCGTTGAGCAGTTCCGCAGCCTGCTTCACCGCGGCGATGGGCGTTCGCAGATCGTGGGAGACCTTGGAGAGGAAATCCGCCTTCAACGCATCAAGTTCACCGAGACGCTCTACCGTGGCATTCAGACCCTCGGCGATTTCGGAAAATTCGTCTTTGCTTACCAGTTCCACGCGCTGCTGAAAATCGCCGCTGGCAACAGCGCTCAATGCGTTGCTGATGCCGGCGGTCGCCCGCTTGATCGTCCGGTTCAGATACATCACCATGGCGAGCATTCCCGCCAGGAGAACCGCCAGAACCACGCCCGCGCGCAGGATCAGATGCTCCCTGAACCGCGACGCCGCCGCGAGGAGGACGTTCGCGTCCTCCTGCGCGTGTTCCTGCAGACTCGTCATCGCCCGGGAAAGCTCGGCGTCCACTTCGTGCAACTGGCTGAATGCACGCTCGGCCCGGCCCGGCTGTCCGCGTTCGAAGTGCAATTCCACGCTTTCAAAAAGCAGATCGAGCTTCCGGCACGCGATGAGGAGGCTGTCAAGGCTGTACTTCAGCGCGGGGCGCTGCCCGAACCGGGACCGGCTTACCTCCGCCAGCAGGGAATCACGGTGCGCACGCCGAGAGCGAAGCGATCTCGTCATCTCATCCGCGTCGCGCGATGCGGCGAACGCGCCCACCTGGAACATCGAGACTTTGATTCCGCCGCGGTACAGGATCTCGTTGATGTCATCGGAGATCCTGTTGATCCGGATGATTTGTTCCTGCGCATTCACGGTGAGTTCTACCAGGTCGTCCATCCTCCGCAAATCACGAACGACCCAGAGCACCGCGGCACACATCAGCGCAACCATACCGAGGTTGCCAAGGAGAACCTTTCCGCCGATGGTGAGCCGCACGCTGTCTCCTCCTCAACTGGTCATCGTTGCGCGGCTGTACCGCGAACCCGCGTGCGCAACCGCAAGGCCACGCATCTCCATCAGCGTGAGACTCGTCAGAAGTTCCTCCGATTTCCTGCCCAGTTTCACCGCCAATGCATCAACGTGCACCGGTTCCAGGGCCAGCGCGTCGAGAACCACCCGCTCCTCGGGGGAGAGATCCGCCGGAGCCGATACCGGGAGACCAAGTTGATCCCCCTCCGGCGTGGGAACACGGGTACCGAGCCCCAGACTGATTACCAGATCATCCATGTCACGGACGACACGCGCCCCATCCGCGATCAATTCGTTTGCACCTGCCGCTTCCCGCCGCGTGATATCTCCGGGAACGGCGTACACATCACGCCCCTGCCTGAGCGCGACATCGGCCGTGATGAGCGCGCCTGAGGCCCGTGGCGCCTCGGTAACGATCACCGCACGCGAAAGCCCGCTGATGATCCGGTTGCGGCGAGGAAAGTTGATTCGGTCCGGCGCCGCACCGAGCCAGACTTCACTGACCAGAAGACCGTGTTCGCGAATGCGTGCATGGAGGTTCCGCGCTTCAGGTGGGTATACCACATCTACCCCGCATCCCAGCGCGGCAACCGTCAATCCGTCTCTATCGAGAGCCACCGTGTGGGCAATACTATCCACCCCGCGCGCCATGCCGCTGATCACCGTCACCCCGTGACGAACAAGCGTCGCCGCAATCGCTTCGGTGATATGGCGGCCGTACTCCGATGGCCGCCGCGTGCCGACTACTGCTACGCCCGGAATCGCGAGGAGCCCCGTGTCTCCTTGCGCAAAGAGGAGTTGGGGCGGGTCCTCGGTTTCCAGAAGGTGAGGCGGGTAGTCTGCGTCGATGCACGCGATGACGGAAGTGTTTGTGCGGACGATGCGCTCGCACTGGCGCATGACTGCATCGCGCACCGTATCAGTCCTGCCGCGACCCATGTCAGCGATTGCCAGAGCGATTGCGGAAGGGATACCCTGGACCGTTTCCAGCTCCGAAGGGTTGGCTGCCAGGACTGCACCAGGCGAACCGAATGCTTCCACGAGAGCGGCCAGACGCGCGGCGCCGATACCTTTGACGTTACACAGCGCGAGCAGGTCGCCCAGTTCTTCGAAGGAACGGTCGGACATGGCTTATTGAGGCGGACTTTCGGGGAGCCGCGTGGCGAAACGCACCCGTGAATCGGAATCAGTTCCCGCGTCCGTCGTTTCGGTAAGAAGAACAGAGAGCTCGTGCCGCAGTCGGTCAAGGCCGACATGAGTGACGGCACTCAGAGAGAAACAGGCGTGCGCGCCACGAGCTTTTCGCGGCTTTGCATCGCTGAGGTCTGCTTTGCTCAACACGTATACCCACGGCTTTTTCAACAGGTCGGGGTTGAACTCGCGCAGCTCGTTGCGAAGAAGTTTCAGCGTCGCGTCCGGATCGGGATCGATGCTCTCCACCATGAACACAAGCACCCGGGTGCGCTCGATATGCTTCAGGAACTGGTCACCCAGGCCCTTACCCAGATGCGCACCTTCGATGAGACCGGGGATATCCGCCATCACACAGGTCAGGTGCTCCGCCAGCGACACAATTCCGAGGTTCGGGACAAGCGTGGTGAAAGGATAGTCCGCGATTTTTGGCCGGGCAGCCGACATGACCGACAGGAGAGTTGATTTCCCGGCATTCGGCAGACCCACAAGACCTACATCGGCCAGCAATTTGAGCTCAAGCCGAAGAGAACGATACTCTCCCGGCGTTCCGTTCTGGGCGAAATCAGGCGCTTGCCGGGTCGGTGTGGCGAACTGGGCATTCCCTTTCCCCCCACGCCCTCCTTTAGCCACGATCACCGGTTCGTGTGGGGCGACGATGTCCTGAATCAATGCGCCCGTTTCGGCGTCAAATACAAGCGTCCCGCACGGCACGCGAATAGTCACATCCTCTCCTGATGCGCCGTGCCAGCGTGATCCGAGCCCTCGTTCTCCGTGCCTGGCACGGAAATGCCTCCGGAAGCGGAACTCCTGCAAGGTATTCATCCGCGGATCTCCGACAAAGAGGACACTGCCTCCGTTGCCGCCGTCTCCACCATCCGGCCCGCCGCGGGGTACGTTCTTCTCGTGTCGGAAACTGACGGCTCCAGGCCCGCCGTCTCCGCCCCATACCTCGATAGTTGCCGTATCTACGAATTCCATGTTCCCGCCTCCGGCAGTTGTCCGAGCGACTGCCGCGCCCCGGCTTTCAATTAACAAACCTATGGAATGGGCGGACCTTTTCATAGACCCGGCACCGGGGAAAAAGCCCTCAAGTCCACGCACCTGCGCACGCGTCGCACCCGAAACTGCCACGGCCGGTGTCCCGGGTCTTGAAATCACGCCGGTGTTTTCTGTATACTTATTAGTTCTTTGAACACTGTGGCCCGTTCGTCTAGTGGTTAGGACTCAGGGTTTTCATCCCTGCAACAGGGGTTCGACTCCCCTACGGGTCACCAGGTGCTTTCAGAGACCGGGTAAGGAGTCTGTCCGCGTCGGGGAACGCATTCAGGGTCCGTGCCCGGCACTTCCCTCTGAGGTGAAACACGATGGCAACGCAGCCTTTTTCGCTGGACGCCATTCGGTCCGTCCCTCTCTTTACCAATCTTTCCGACGAAATGCTCGAAGCCGTGGTGAAGGCTTCCACGGTGGTAACATTCCGGCGGAACCAGACCATTGTCCGAGAGAATGAGGAAGGGAACGCGCTTTTCATCATTTTGAGCGGCAGGGTGAAAGTCACGCTGATCCGCTCAGATGGCAAAGAAGCGATTCTGGCGATTCTGCGCGCGAATGATTTCTTCGGCGAAATGGCACTCCTGGACGATCAACCGAGGTCGGCATCCGTGGTGGCGATCGAAAGCACCCGCGCGCTCATGCTTACGAGGCCGAATTTCATCAAATTGCTTGAGGATGACCCGCAGATTGTCCACAACATCATGGTTGCGCTGAGCGGGCGCCTTCGCAAGGCAAACCAGAAAATCGCCGACCTCGCATTCCTGGACGCGATCGGCCGCATCTGCGGGGTAATCCTGCAGATGGCGGAGGAAGCGGGCGAAGAAACCGATGAAGGTATCCTGATCCATAACCGCCCCTCCCACGAGCAACTCGGAATGATGGCCGGCACCACGCGGGAAACTGCCACACACTGCATGATTGCGCTTGAACGGCGGGGGTACCTTCTGACACAGGGTCGCGACCTGCTGTTGTTTTCGCCGGAGGACCTCAAGCGCGATTTTCTTTCCCCCAGTTCGTAACGTGAAGCTCCGTATTGTGGTCGTGGGCAAACCGCGACGTGATGTCGTCGAAGCGTTCGTTGCCGACTATCTCGCCCGTTTGAAACCGATCTGGAAGACGGAACTCGTCGCGGTGGCTGAGGAACGGATCTCAGCAGGCCGTGCCGACGGGGAAATCCTCGTAAAAGAAGCGGAACGACTACGGAACAAGGTCCCCGCGGGCTGGGTTACGGTTGCATTAGATCGTACCGGCAGGACGCTGGACTCACGGGAGTTCGCAGAGGCGCTGCGCTCGTGGCAGGATTCTTCGGTGCGCGGCGTGGCGTTCGTGATCGGTGGTGCAGTGGGGCTGGACCCGGCATTTGCACGCGGATGCGCGCTCCGCCTATCGCTTGGGCCGATGACCTTCCCGCACGACCTCGCGCTGGTGGTTCTGACCGAGCAGATTTACCGCGCGGCGACGATTGTCAAGGGACTTCCCTACCATCGCTAACTGCGGCCATGCTCGTCGCTCCTTCGGACGGCTTTCAGGCGGAGCTGCGTTTTCGACTTCCCGCGCCACACATTTTCTTCCGGCACATAGGCGATGTCAACCGCGCTTACTGAACGGTTCGCGGCATCGTAGAAGAGCGGCGCAGCCCATTTGAAACCGTAGCCGATTATCTCCCTCGTTACACCCTCCTGCTCGACTTCCACCTTCAGATGGGCATCCTTCATGATGAGCGGGTCGGATATCGCGCGTACATGGCGCGAAACCAGCACCGGCTGCATGTTGTCCGGCCCGAAAGGCCCGAGACGGGCCACCGCTTTCAGGTATTCCGGCGTGATGTCGGACAGCCGTGCTTCACCGTCGAGGTACAGACGCGGGGAGAGAAGGTCGTCCGTCAGGCGTTCCGCCGCCACCTGCTGCAGACACTGTCGGAACTCTGGAATACGCTGAGGGTCAATACTGAGGCCCGCCGCTTTGATGTGCCCCCCGTAGCCGATCAGCGTATTCGCGCACGCGCCAAGGGCGGCGTGAAGATCAAACCCGTCTATGCTCCTGCCGGAACCCCGCGCGAAGGGTGTGGAGCCGGTAATCATGACGGTAGGAAGGTAAAACTCTTCCACGAGACGTGCGGCCACAATTCCGATGATACCCGGGTGCCAGCGCTCGTCCGCAAGCACCAGCGCTCTGGCACCCTGCGCAACCTGCTCTTCCGCCTGCCGGTGTGCGCTGTCGAACACGTCCTGATCGCGCCCCTGCCGGTCCCGGTTCAACTGGTTCAGTTCACGCGCGAGGCTTCTTGCCTCGTCCTCATCCTGCGTAAGAAGCAGTCGAACGGACGTTTCCGCGCTGCCCATCCGTCCGGCCGCATTGATTCTCGGCGCAAGACCGAATACGATGCTGGACGTGGTGAGTTCTTTCCCCGCCAGCCCGGCAACCTGCAGCAACGCCCGCAGCCCCGGGCGGGGTGATTTCCTCAGCCTGCGGAGCCCGAATCTCATCAGCACGCGGTTCTCATCTATCACAGGCACAATGTCGGCCGCGGTTCCTACGGCCACCAGATCGAGCCCTGGAATCAGAATCCTGCCGGGGGGAACGCGCAACGCGTCGCACACAGCCTGAAGCAGTTTGAACGCCACGCCAACTGCGGACAACCCGGGAAAGGGGTAGGTACAGCGCGCGCATTTCGCGTCAAGAACGGCCAGTGCGTTCGGGAGCGTCTCGCCCTCTTCGTGGTGGTCCACGACGATGACGTCCCTACCCTCCCGCGTGAGTGTGGCGATCTGCTCCACCGCCGTCACGCCGCAATCGAGTACGATCACCAGCGTGCCCGCGGTATCCCTGAGCAACTCCACTCCGCGATCACTCAGGCCGTAGCCATCTGCGGTTCGGTGCGGGATGCGCCACTCAACCGGAACACCGAGGGTCTGGAGCGCTTCGACCATGAGCGCGGTGGCTGTCGTGCCATCCACGTCGTAGTCGCCGTACACGCTTACCTGTTCCCGGTTCACCACCGCACGGCAGATCCGCTCGACCGCCCGGTGCATCCCGTTGTACAGGTACGGATCGTGGAGATGTCGGAAGCTCGGGTTCAGGAAGCGTGCGATTGCGTCGTCTCTGGCGGCGGGGGAATCTGGATTATTTACCCGGCGCAGCAGGATCTCGGCAACCGTGAGCGGGACGTCCCACCGCGTTGCGACACTGCGTACTTCCTCTTCCGCGCACGGAGGAGGAAAAACCCACGTGGGATCGCGTGATCCGCTCATCAGTACATGCTCCGGGGTGCGCTACTGCGTTAAAAACCGCACCGTGAAACCTTCGGATGCCGCCGGTGTGTTCAGGGATGGAGGCGATAGATAACAGAAATATAGTTCATTGTATCGGTCAGCCCAGCACGCTTCCGGTAAGATCGGGAGACACTGGCGGTAATCTCGTCCCGCCTTGAGAACAACCCGTTCGGCGGCGCACACGAGATCGCAGCCTCCGCGTGGAACCCCTCCTGCTTGTCCACGCGCCTGCCGAGGGCAAACGGGTTCCATTGCGCCTGAGTCGGGACGTATCCCTGTTGGCGGTCGTACGCAACGGAGGGTGCGATCTTCCATGACGACCCGGCCCGAACAACCCCGGACACGCTGACAACGTGGATCAGTTCGTTCCGTGTGAGCTGCCATAGTTTTGGGCGCTGGCCGGGTCCGGAGGGCAGCAGGTTTCCCAGCGTCCGCGCTTCCACCGAATACGAAATCCCGACCGAGTCGCGCTCACCGACCCGGGTTTTCGCCTGCCACTCCAGCCGTCCAAGCCTGGTGTTCCGGCTTTGCGGATTCGTGGGCGTCAGGTAATCGTAGTCGAATTCTTCCATCGCGGTCCGGAAGAAGGTGCGTTGCGAGAGGCCAAGCCGCCCTCTTTCGAAATTCGTGATCGCCCACAGGTTGAGCACCCGGTCCCACCGGTTCCCGGAAGAACGCTGTGTTTTCAGCCACACGCTGTGGGTTTCGGTTCGTTCGCCGCGCAGCTCGAGTACCGTACTTCGCCCGAATGTATGCCAGTAGGCGCCGACGAGAGACCGGCGGTAATCGTCCCGATCGTTCAATTCCGTTTCCGCCGGGGTACGGTCCTTGTTCAGCGCCAGCGTGCCGCTGACCACGAATGAATCCTGGGCGGCAACGCGAAAGAACGCCGACACCGAGAGAGCAAGTTCTGACATCCGGCGATCAAGGTCATTGCGCAGAAAAAGCGTCGTGTCGACAGCGGAGCGGATCGGCTCCGCATCACGGTGCGTCCTTCCCATGGATATTGAGGAGCGCAGGACGGGATCAGAGAAAGGGAGCGTCCAGTTGGCTGAGGCCATCCAGCCGCGGGTTGTGTTGTTGGTGCGATACTTCAAATCGTTCGGGTCGTTGCTCGCGTCGTCCTCCACGGAATTCCGGGTGTACCCGGCATCCGCCTGAACGGAACCCAGTAACGGAACCACTGCCATCGTTGAAGACCGGATGCTCCGGCCCGTAACGTTCCTGCGCAGGATCGGGTTGGCAGGAAGGAGACTTACGTACTTCTGGTTGTCGCGCGTCTCGCTGTACCGAACGTCCTCGTTGAGCCAGCCTTCTCTGGCGTACGACGTGGTGAGCGTGAACGCCTTTGTAACGTCGCCCTGGCGGGAAGAGACTCCCTTATGCTGGTAATCGGCGACAAGCGCCCACCCGCGGCTGCCGAGCGGTTCCTGGAGCGGGCGGAACGTGACTCCGGTTTCGTATGCCAGCCCGGCGTCGGAGACGTTGCGGCGGCGGTCATACGCGCGTCCCACCCCCTGTTTTACCGAAAGGCCGGTAACCGGTGTGAGAAGGACGGTGGGCAGGATTTCGTTGGTTTCGACTTCGGAGATGCTCGCGCCGCTTTGGACGCGCGACAGATCGGCTTTCCCGGTCAGTGCCAGAGTAAGCCTCGGGTGGAGCACATACGCCGTACGGACATCCCCGCCCACCACCGTTGATCGCCTGAGGTAACCCGGCGAATCCGACACTTTCCTGTCGAACGAAGCGTTGGTGCCGGCGCTCCATTTCGAGGAAAGCTGCCGGTTATGGGCGAAAATGCCGTTCCACGACCACACGTTGAGGTTTTTGCCGAACGCCAGTGTGAAATCCGTTCCGAATGCGGGCGCGGCAGCTGCCGCCGCGCCCGCCATGGCCCCCCACCACGCACATGCGAGAATGCGCCTTGTCATCGTGGTTCCGCCGGAAACACACCAAGCTCGTTACACGCGCGGCTGAGGCGAACGAATTCTGACGGGGACACCTGTTCCGCGCGGTTGCCCGGATCGATGCCGGCACGCCGACAGGCTTCCGCGATGACGTCCGCGGAAACACCCAGCAGTTTCAGCGCGTTGTCAAGCCGTTTTCGCCTCTGGTTGAATGCCGCCTTTGTAGTCGCGATAAGCGCGGGAATGTCGAGGTGTGGCGCCGGAGTGCTTTCCCAGGTGAAAACGAGCGACTGGATTTTGGGTGCGGGTCGAAATGCCGCTGCGCCGACGCGAAACTCCCGCCGGACGCGTCCCGTTGCCTGCAGAAGCACGCTCAGAAGGCCATAGGTGCGCGACCCGGAAGGCGCAAGGATCCGTTCCGCCACCTCATACTGCAGCATGACGGTTGCCCGCTCCACAACGCGCGCCTGTTCCACCAGCCTCATCAACAGCCGGCTGCCGATGACGTACGGAAGGTTGCCGGCAATGTGCCACCGGTCAATGCCATACTCACGGCCAAGCGCCGCGAGATCAGTGCGAAGGACATCCTGCTCCACAACGACGAGGTTCGAAGCCGGGCCATTCAAGCGCAGCTCCCGGGCCAGAACTGGATCAAGTTCCACCGCGATCACACGCGCGGCTTTTTCGCACAGCCATCGCGTGAGCGCACCCCTTCCGGGGCCTATCTCCAGTACGGTTTCGTGCGGCGCTATCCCCGCCGCATCAACGATGCGGCGGGCAATCCCCTCGTTCACAAGGAAATTCTGCCCAAGCCCCTTCCTCGGGCGCCATTGTGTTCCGCCGGGGCCCGTCATTACGCACCGTACCGGAACCGTTCGCGAAGGTCGACGTCAGGTAGCCTCACCACCATGCACGCATGGCGCAGACGGGAGGAAATCCGCCCGTGGGAGAGCACGTTGAGCTCCTCAAGCGAGTTGTTGCTCGTCACGATCAGACGGTTCTGATTCTGATACCGCGCGTCTATCAGGTTGTACAGCCATTCGATTTCCCACGCACTCCCCCGTTCTACGCCAATATCGTCCAGAACCAGGAACGGAACCCGGGTGAGTCGGTTGAACACCTGATCCGTCGTTTCAATTGAGGGCTCGTCTTCGTACGTATTGCGCAATCGCTGGAAATATCCGCGGGAGAGATTCACAAAAAGCCCTGATTTGCGCGTAAGCAGGATGATCTCCGTCAGGAACGCGCTGGCCAGCAGCGTTTTCCCATCGCCCGGCACCCCGTACAGAAACAGACTTTTCCCCGTCGGCTCCTTCACCGCGGTTTCGAGCCACGTCACCGCCTGCCCCCGCGCGCTTTCGGCGTCCGGAATCACCTGACCCTCCGGATAGCGCACGTGGTAGTCTTCGCGGAGCTTGCCGCGGTACAGGTTGGGGATACCGGCATCGCGCAGGAGCCGGTTCAGTGTTGTCACGTGCCGCCGGACGCGCCAGCAGACGCAGGCAGTCTCGTCTTCCGCCGCCGCAGCCCGCTCCGGAAGCTGCTCGTACGGAGGCGCCGGAGCAAACGCCGGCTCATGGAGCGCGCCGCACGTGCAAAGCTCCCGCGCACATTCACAGGCAACCACCCGCCCGGTCGGGTTATCCTGTCCACGATCCGTATCCAGGCGGTACCCAAGCCGCCCGAATCGTTCACACCGTTCGCATCCGATGCCTGTCTGCTTCGCCATTATCCCCTGCTCCTCATTGATCCCTGCGGTCAGACTGTACCCTTTCTGAAAAATGTCTGTTTTGAGGGGACAGGGGAAACCCGCCAAGGCTATGCCTCATTCACAGTCGGCGCGGCGGACGCTTCTCTTCGCCGCTTGAGCCGTCTCTGCCCCGGTCCGCGCAGTCACCCCACCGGCGTCAGCACCACCTCCGCGATGTCGGGAGAGAGATACCCCCATTTGAGTTTCTCCGGCTGCAGGGTGATGCGGGTCACCCCGGCGGACAATTCCACCGTGCCCGCGTGCACGGTTTCCACGGTGTCCAGACTGCGCGTCTCCGGCGCGGTGAACGTCAGCTCCGTTGATCCGGCAATCAGCTTCACCACCGCCCCTGCATGTGTTTCCGGCGCGGCAACAACGACGTCAATACGATAACGCCCTGATTCCTCGACACGTGCGTCCCAGTGTGCCGCATGGTCGGGCACCATCCAGCCGGAGATGAATGCCTTTCCGGCTTCGTTCCTGCGCACTCGCAGTTTCGCTCCTTTCACCCCGAGGCCTTCGAACCTCGCCGTTTCCGGTGTAAGATGCGTCGGCGATGACGCCGACACGGAAACCGGTTGTGGCACAGCGACAGCCTGTTCCTTCGCGCCAAACGTGAAGTGCTCCGGCAGACGGAAGAACTCCACGCGGATCACGTTCACCAGCGGGTCCGGCGGCATGATCGGCAGCCCCCGCAGCTCCGCGCCTTCGTCGGTTTCGACCACCTCCAGCTCCGAACCGCTTCCAAGGAGCGCCGCCTCCTTCACTCCCTCCGCGATCACGTTGGGCAGGACAATCCTGTTCCGCGCCGGCCATTCAAGCAGGTGAAGATAGAGCGTCGTCCCTTTGCGAGTCACCCGAATATTCGGGTCCTCCAGCCTTGGCCCGGCGTGACTGCGGTAGATGCTCTCTCCGTTTTTTGTGAGCCACTTGCCGATCTCACGCATCACCGCGGCCTGTTCCTCGGCGATAGTGCCGTCCGGTTTCGGTCCGACATTGAGCAGGTAATTGCCGCCCGCCGCCGCCATACGGACGAGGCTCTGCACAAGATGCGGCACCGTGTGGGCCGGCATGTCGTCCTGATACCCCCACGCCGTCGGGCTGATGCTCTCGCACGCTTCGAACATGTAGCCGGTGAGGTCGTCCGGCAGGCTTCGCTCCGGAGTGAAAAAGTCCCCCCAGCGCGCGCGGTCGTTCACCACGGCGTTCGGCTGCAGCTCCTTGATCATGTCGTAAAGCTCTTTGCCGCGCCACTCCTCCACCGTCTTGTGCGAACCGTCGAACCAGATACCGTCAATCCGGCCGTATTTCGTGCAGAGTTCCCGCACCTGCCCGTGGAAATAGCGCACGTACTTTTCCCAGTCAGGTTTGTCGGTGGGGGGCGGGTGCGGCAAATCCTTGAAGGCACCGCGGTTGTGCACGAAATTGGGGTGGTACCAGTCGGGCTGTGAGTAGTAGAAAATGATCCGCATATCGGCGCGGTGGCAGGCATCCACCAGTTCGCCGATGAGATCGCGTCCGAACGGCGTGTTGGTGATCTTGTAATCCGTCAGCGATGAGTCGAACAGGCAGAATCCATCGTGATGCTTCGCCGTCACGGTGATGTAGCGCGCGCCCGCCTCTTTTGCCAGGCCGACCCATTCGTCCGCGGAGAACTTCTCGGGGTTGAACACGGTCATCAGCTTCCGATATTCCGGGCGGGAGATGTTTTCGTGATACATCACCCATTCGCCGCGGCCCAGCAGCGCGTACAGCCCGAAATGGATGAACATGCCGAAACGGCTTTCGTCAAACCAGCGCAGATTTTCGGGAATACCGGGATGCACGATCATGTGCGACCTCCTCGAGGTGGTTGTTTCGTTTCTGGCGTCCTGTGAATACTACCGCGCGGAACCTGCAAATGGTTTCTGCCCCCGGAACCTACCGGATACGTCGCTCTCTTCATGCCGGCGCCAGGACGGATTACATTCTGTTGACAATAACCGGAAGCAGTCCTTTCCCGCAAAGGAGGCGCCAGCCTCCAGGGAGGCATCATGAAAGCTGCGGTCATGCGGGGAATCCGCGATGTGCGCATCGAAGACATTCCGGTGCCCCCCGTCCTCGACGAGGAGGCGCTGGTCCGCATACGGTCGGTTGGCGTGTGCGGGTCGGACATCCATTATTACACGCACGGAAAAATCGGCCGGTACGTTGTCCAGCCCCCGTTCCTGCTGGGGCACGAGTGCGCCGGCGAGGTAGTGGAGGTGGGCGCCGCGGTGCGGAACGTGAGGCCGGGAGATCTGGTGGCCGTGGAACCCGGGGTGCCGTGCCGCAGGTGCCGGTTCTGCAGAGAGGGCCGGTACAACCTCTGCCCGGACGTGGTGTTCCTGGCCACGCCACCCGTGGACGGGGCCTTTGCCGAGTACATCGCCCATTCTGCCGACTTCCTGTTTCCACTCGATGGCGTGAGCCTGCACGAGGGCGCCATGTGTGAGCCGCTCTCCACAGGGATGCAGGCCGTGAGGAGGTCGGGGCTCCGCATGGGGGACACCGTATTTATCGCAGGAGTCGGGCCAATTGGCCTCTGCGCGCTGCAGGCGTTCCTCGCGGGAGGCGCAGCAGCAGTGTACGTCAGTGATCTCGATGCCGACCGGTGCCGCCGTGCCGTTGCGCTGGGGGCGACGCAGGCATTCGACGCCAGCGACTCAGAACTTGCAGCGAAGCTGCGAGATCTTACGCACGGGCTCGGGCCGGACATCGTCGTGGAAACGGCCGGCTCGGAAAAGGCAACCGCACAGAGCGTGCAGATGGTGCGCGCAGGGGGAGTAGTGGTGCTGATCGGCCTTTCCCCGGCCGCTATCATCCCGATCGACACCATCGCCATCATCGACAAGGAAATCGACATCCGGGGCGTGTTCCGCTACGCCAACACCTACCCCGCGGCGCTCTCCATGATCCGCCGCGGCGCGGTGGATGTGAAGAGCATGATCACCGCGGAATACCCCCTCGACCGCGCGAAGCAGGCCCTCGATGATGTTGCCGCCCGCAAGCCGGGGGTCATCAAAGCGATGGTGGTGAACGGGTAGGGCGCCGGGAAGTGTCGCCTGGATTCCCGCCTGCGCGGGAATGACGGGAGGGGAAGGGCAGACCCCTGTGGCTGCCGCTTCGATCCGTGTGCGCTTTGGAGGAAGCAGGGCAGGCATGAATGCCTGCCCCACCATGCGCGGACGGCGGGAGTTCGGCAGAGTACAGGTCCTATGGGTCGCATAGGACGCATATGCCGCGGATGCCACTCATGCGTCCGGTCGCCCGGATACAGCGCTCCGCCCAGTTTCCAATCACCGCCCCGCGGTTCGGTCATTCCCGCGCGGGCGGGAATCCAGGAAGGGGAACGGGGATGTCCGCCACCCAGGTGACCGGGCAGGAGGAAGGCGGTCACTGAGCCTGTCGAAGTGACGGTCGCAGCACGCTGGCAGCGCGGGCACGACGAAGCGTGCCCCTCCATTCGGGGCGGACCTTACGGGAGTCTGCCGTATTATAGGTCCTATGGGTAGCATAGGACAGATACGGCGCGGGTTCCCTCAGAATGACTCGCTGGCGCCCGACCCGACCGTCATTCTGAACGGAGTGAAGAATCTCTTCGGGGCCGACTGGCACGCTCCGGTCGTCTCGATACATCGTCCGCCGGAAACCCGGCGGCCGCCACTCGACGACCGGGAAGCCGCTTCCCGGAGGAGGAGATCGGTTCGTTCGGGCATGCAGCCGTTCCCGTTCCCGATTTTCCGTGTGGTTCGTGTGGTTCGTGGTTCCTCACGCCGTTACGTAAACCTCACCTCCGGCCACTTCGGCTCGCCCTCCACCGTGATCTCGATTACCGACACATTCACATCCGGCGCATACTGCGGCAGGCCTCGGAGCCAGACGCGATCGCCCTTCTGCTCGACGATCAACCGTTCCCCGGTCGCCAGCAGCTTCGCCGAGAGCACCCGGTTGCCGCACCAGCCGAACGACGCCGTTGAGCCGGGCCAGTGAGCGGAGAGGAGGTACAGCCTGTCCCCGACGCGGGTGGGGGTGGCGAAGCTGTGGGTGACGAGCGGGGCCCGCGTTGCGCCGTAGATTGCCTTGCCGTTGGTGCGCATCCACTCCCCGACCACGCGCAGGCGCTCCACCGCGGGTTCGGGGATCCGCCCCTCCGCGTCCGGGCCGACGTTCAGCAGCAGATTCCCTCCCTGCGACGCGCACTGGATCAGCATCCCGAGAATCTGCCGCACGGACTTGTAATTCTTATCGCCCGCAGTGTAGCCCCACGTGTCGTTCATGGTCATGCAGGCCTCCCACGGGCGGTCTTGCGGGGCGATGTGCTGCTCGGGAGTGCCGAAATCCTCCGGAAGACCTGAGCGGTCGTTGATGACGATGTTCGGCTGCAGCGACCGCACCATGGCGTTCAGCTCCTCCGAGCGCCAGATTCC
>JAKPPK010000370.1 GCA_029547385.1 Candidatus Latescibacterota bacterium | reverse complement strand
ACGTCCGCGACAACTGCTTCCTCGCCGAAGACACTCGCTTCTTTCAGGATCACTCCGTCCGGGCCTATGATCCAGCTGCTGCCGTTCCCGTCACAACCGAATCCATGAATTCTCTCTGGCGTTACCCGGACCTCCCCCATGCGGCTGTTCGCTCAGATCACATGATTTGGACTGCACAGCAGTACGCAGGATGCTCGGGGGTTCTTTCACCGGAGAATCTCCGAAAGAGGATCAATCAACGTGCGGGGCAAGGCACCGTGCGTATTCGCCAACTCCCTGCAACGCCAGGGTCAACAGGGCAATTGCCGCGGTGCCGGTTCTAAGCCGACGTGGGCCGAGCGGCACGGTGTGGGCCCCTTTGCTGCGGAGCAGGCTGATTTCTTCATCGTGAAATCCCCCCTCAGGCCCTACCACAAGGAGGATGCTTCCGACTAACGGTGCTACCGGAATGGGATTCGCTGATTCCTGTTGACCCTCCCACGCCACAAAAACAACGTCGAATTCGCCGGTTCGCTCCGCAAACGAGCGCAGAGGCTGGGGTTTTTCCACTGAAGGAATTCGCGACCGGAGGCACTGCTTTGCGGCGGCTTCCGCAATCCTGTTCCAGCGGCGCTGACGATTTTCGGAGGTGTGATGCACAATTGAGAACCGAGTCTCAAGTGGTACTATGGCACCTGCGCCCAGTTCCACCGCGGTTTCGACGAGGCTATCGAAGCGGTCGCCTTTCACCATGCCAACAGCGAGAGTGACGTGGGTCCGGGGCTCGCCCATATGCGGGATCACCTCGCGTATCTGGCAGACGACGCGGTCGCCTTCCACCGTGCGCACGACGCAACGGTACCCGGTTCCCACCCCGTCAATCAGGACGAGTTCATCACCGGGCCGCTTGCGCGCGGACTTCGAGGCGTGTGCTGCTTCATCCCCGGAGAGTACGGCCGTGTCGCCACAAATGTCGGCGGGTTTTACCAGGTAGGATGACACGGAAGCACCGTAGTTTGAAACCTTGACTCGTTCAACCGGGTTCACTATACTCTCTAATCCACGCGATGGTAGCTCAGCTGGTAGAGCACAACCTTGCCAAGGTTGGGGTCGCGGGTTCGAATCCCGTCCGTCGCTCCATTTTTTGAGCGGTTCGCTGCGCCAGCGAGCCGCTCTCTTTTTTACCAGGTCTTCGCGCGCCTCAGAAGGTCGTCAGCGGTTTCCACGGAAGGCGCGTGAGTAGCCACGTACACTCCGTCGTTGCCGAGGTGCTTCACCAGCGGCTCCACGTCCCTGTATGCCGTCCCCAGGTGAACGCCCTTTCCCGCCGCAAGGATCTTCCTGTACATCGGCCACCACGTCTCATCTCCCACTTCCGGGTTCCCGTCGCCGGGAGTCCACTGGATGGCGTTCAGTCGCGGAATTGAAAGCAAGAGGTCAAGGTGGCGGATGGCCCGGGGACCGTCAAGGTGGTAAATCGTGTAGTCCAGGTACTCTGTTTGTTCGATCAATCCCGGGAGCACGAATTCCTCGAACATTTCCGGCGAAATCATGTCAGAGAAATCGCACTGGAGCTTGGCGGTCTTGCCGGGGCCCCAGATCTGGAAGGCGCAGAAACAACAACCAAGGCGGTCACCGTCCAGCATTTCGTACATCAGATCAAAACACTGGAAGTACGCCGCGTTGATTTCGCGGACCATTCGCTTGACCCCACCCGGGTCATCCACCAGTGCGTACAGCAACTGCTGGCCACCAATCAGCGAAGCAGCGATGTCGAGGTTCTCTATAAGGTCGGGAACGGATGACAGGAACCTGCCTTCCCCGCGAATCATGCCCTCTCTGACCAGTCTGACGCTTTTTTGCCACCATTCGCACGACGTATCAAGCCTGATTGGCGGTACATCGCCCGGCCTGTCTGCAATCGGGGTGTACCACACGGTAGTCGGATGGAGAATCGCGTCTGACCCAAGGAACAACGCGAGAGATCCCGGGCCGATATTCGTATCAAACCAGGGGAACGCTTCTCCACCGCAGTACGTAGACGCCATCTGATATTCCGCCGCCGCAATGCGGTAATCAGGATCGAGCCAGAACTGCTGGACATCCTTCGGCGGAGGTGGCGGCTGCAAACTGGTCGGCCGAGGAGCACGCACAAGAATCGTGGCCCTGTCTACATGGCTTCTGTTCCACCACGCGATCAGGTGCGTTTTCGCCTCATCCCAGTCGGGTTTGTACAGCAACTTTGCCTCCGCTATTGAAGCTTCTTCACGAAATGTACCTGTCGTGCTACCTCTTCGAAGCCCATTTTGGGGTAGAGATGAAGCCCAACTTCGTTCTGGTCCAGCGTTTCGATCTTACCGTGCGTCATGCCGCGAGATTTCATGTACTCGCAGGCGGCTTCGATGAGCTTGCTTCCGATGCCGAGCCCACGCAACCCCGCTTTCACCGCAAGGTTGGGGATCCTTCCGAGACGCGTTCGTGCGTCGAGCGTAATCGTGACATAACCCACTACCTGCCCCTGGTATTCTGCGACAAGAATCCCCTCCGGGTTTGCGGCGATGTCATCGTCGATGTGTTTGGCTTTGCGCTCACGCCAGTCAGTGCCGCCCAGCTTGCCGAAACGGTCTTCGATGTTTTTGTCTATCGAGACCCGTTCGAA
>JAKPPK010000341.1 GCA_029547385.1 Candidatus Latescibacterota bacterium | reverse complement strand
CATCGGAGTACGTATTCGGCAGGCTGAAGGGATCGGTCCCTTCCTTCGTGGGAAGCGGCCCGGCGGCCGTATTGCGCCCTGTCAATAATCTCCTGCCGGTGTTGGACGCGAATCCCCATCGCGAACGGCTTCTGTTCAAGGGCAACGCCGCGTGCCCGAAGCGCATGGTAGGTATCGCGGGCGCTGTGACCACATGCCAAGATCAGCGCGTTCGTGGGTATGACTACGTCCGGCGCACAACGCACGCCCAGAAGCGTCCCCCGGTCAATGAGAACATCCTCCACCCGGGTTTCAAACAGGATTTTCGTGTCCAGCGCGCGCAACGTGGCACGCACCTCCTTCAGCACGTAAAAGAGCCTGTCCGTTCCAACGTGCGGCCGGGCTTCAAAACGAACGGAATCACCTGCTCCGCAGCGCGCGAGTCGATCAAGAACGTCGTCGCGCCGCCAATCCTTTGATCTTGACGTCAGCTTCCCGTCGGAGAATGCTCCAGCGCCGCCCTCACCGAACAAGACGTTCGAATCGGGGTTGAGTCTGCCATATTTCCAGAAGTTGGTCGCATCTCTCCTGCGAGCCTCCACAGGTTTGCCGCGCTCGATCAGAATTGGTCGGTACCCGTTCTCTGCGAGTTTCCAGGCTGCGAACAAACCCGCCGGCCCCGCGCCGACGACCACGGGCCTCTCCAAAAGTGCACGGGTGCCGAATTCGACACGTCGTTCGGGCGCCGAAGCCGAGACTTTCGCGCCAGAAATCCGTCGGGCCTGCTCCAGTGTCAACGGGGCCTCGACTTCGATGGTGTACACATACCGCAGGCGTGAGGGGTGCCGGGCGTCGAGAGCACGGCGACGTACCCGCAACTGCCCGAGTTCGGCCTCTGGAACACCGAGTCTGGCGGCGCAGAGGGCACGCAAGGCGTCTTCCGATTCGCCGAACGGCACGCTGATGTCAGAAAGGCTGAGAACCAGCAAGGGATTGACCGGGGTTGGAGGTGAGTTCCGCACGGCCGGATGAAGTGATGCCGACAATGTCTACGGGGCCGTCCATCTGCTTCTGGACGGCGGTGAGATCCCGTGCGTCCGCCCAGGGCATGCGGGCGCGGATTTCGTTTTCAATTCCCGCGACAGAGCCTTTCGAGGTGTCTGTATCGCCCTTCCAAGCCGGATGGTTTTGCAGCGCCCGGATGACCTCGGCGTGGTGCCGGCAGAAGCCCTCGGGGAACTCATCTTCTCTGCCCACGTCGATGAAGCCTTTGCGAAACAGGGACCGCACCGCACGCCTCACCTGCTTCAGGGCTTCCTCCCAGGCGGCGACCTGGGAGGGCGTCAGCAATTTCTTGTCGAACCATTGTCCCCTGAGATGATCCGGCAGGCCCGCCAGATCAGTCGTGATATCGACGAGAGGGACCATGTCTTCGGCGCGACCAGCAAGGAGAAGAAGGATTTTCTCCTCAACGGGGTCCAGCCGCCGGCGGGAGTTTTCTCGCACGCCGCGATGTTCGTGCCCGGTCATACCGCACATAGGCTGCTCTTTACGGTGCTGGCCGCGGAAAGGTGCCGGCACAGATCAGGCTGATTTCCGCGGGTGTAAACGCGCCATACCGGATTCCTTTGCGGTTCCAGGTGTACGTGACGTGCACAAGCCCGTCGCTTGACTGTATTATCGCGGGGTACGAGAACTCCGCACCGCCGATTTCCATTTCCCACGGTGGAGACCACGTTTCCCCTCCGTCTTCGGATACTGCGAGGTGAATTTCGTGTCTGCCACCGAGAAGCGGGGTGTTTCCAGGCATGTCACCGGTTGCCGCCGACAGACGCGGTGAGGGGTCAGTGTGGTTGTAGGCAAGAACAACTCTCCCGTCAGCCAGTTTGACGGCGTCGATTCCGCTGTTTGGATTCGGGAGAGATGAAGGCCGCGCAGGCGTCCACGTTTCGCCGCTGTCAAATGAATCCGATACGCACACGCGGCCAATTTCCTTTCGGGATCGGAGCAGGGCGCGTATGTGGCCTGGCGTCACCTCCCAGAGCGTCGGCTGGATGACTCCCCAGGGATTGTCCGGATGGGCGAGGGGGCCGCGTATTTTCCACGCATCCGAATCGGGATCGTGAAGGTACACCCACCCCGTCCATGCACGATAGCTTTCCGCGGAACTCGGGAATGCGATCATGCCGTTGTGAAGCCTGATGCCTTTGTTCTTGATCGGGCCGAACAGGCCGGCCGGCAGAATCTCCGGAGCGGACCAGGTGAACCCGCCATCCTCGGATCTCGTCCGAAAACCGCTCCACTTTTCAACTTCCTTGCCGGCCTTGAAGTACACCCAGATCGTTGTTCCGTGTCGGAAGAAGACGGGGTTGAAACACGGCACGCCCGGTTCATCGGCGATTACGGAAGCCGGCGACCACCCCGAACTCGTCCGTCGAGACATCCAGATTGCAGTGTCGGGCGATCCTTCCGGTGCGCCGCCGAACCACGCGCAGAGGAGATCACCCCCGGGGCTTTCGATGAGTGTCGAGGCGTGAGCCTCACCGACAATCGTTTCCGGGTTGACGACCATCTCCCATTTCATGCAATGCCTTTCTCTCTCCGAAAGCAGAGATGTATTCGACGCTACGAAATGCTGACGCCAAGCAAGCGCCCGATCGCGAACGTAATGGCTGCCGCCGCCGACCCGATCAGTGCCATCCTGAGGGCGCTCCAGAGCATGTTCCGCCCGGTGAAGAGACTCATAACAGCCCCAACGAGGAGAAGCGCGGCCTCGGTTACCACGACAGTGAGGGAGAGCGTCGCGGGTGCCCGGGTTACGAGATACGGCATCAGCGGAATGAGCGCGCCCACCGCGAAGGCGGCGAAAGAGGCGGAGGCGGCTGCAACCGGTGATGACAATCCCGCGGGATCGAGCCCGAGTTCCTCTCTGGCCAGAGTATCAAGCCCGTTGACGGGATCGTTCACGATTCTTGTCGCGACGGCGACCGCCTGATCCCGGGGCAACCCCTTCGTTTCGTAGACCATGGCGAGTTCTTCGATTTCCTCCTCGGGGAAGACCGCCATCTCCGCTTTTTCCAGTGCGATCTGGTGTTCGTAGAGCTCCTTCTGCGTGGCAACGGAGATATACTCCCCCGCGGCCATCGAAAAACCTCCGGCAATCAGACCGGCGACTCCGGCAAGCAGGACCACTTCGGGCTGATCCGCCGCTCCCCCTGCCACTCCGATGATGAGGCTCGCATTGGAAACGAGCCCGTCGTTCATGCCGAACACCGCTGCGCGCAAGGCGCCACCTCCCTGTGCGGCGCGATGCCATTTCTCGCCCGCGGTGGAGGGGGAGGCGAGCGCCTCCTCGACCGTCGAGGGAGTTGCACCTCTGGTGCCGTAAATCGAAAGCCCGCGGACTTTCATCCCCGCGAGCACGGGAAGCATACGGCGTGGCCCGAGCCGGAACAGCAACCATTGCACGACCCGGACGCGGAGAGAAGGTCGGAACGCGGGCACGGTGGCGCCCAGTGAACTGAGCTGTTCCGCCCATATTTCCGACTGGGCCTCGGAAGCCTTCCGGAGTTTGGCAAACATCGCCGCCGCGGCCCCTGTCTCGACGGATTCCATCGCTCGGTACAAATAAGCGGACGCGCGTTCTTCCTCGAAGCTCATCCGTACCACGTCGATTTTCTGGTCAGGCATTGAGACCTCCTTTATTGCCGCGCGAAATGATCAAAACCTCCCGCCAGTTCGGAAACGGCACCATTCTCCCAGCGGATTTCGACGTGGTTCCCCCGGCGGAATGATCCGACGGTGGCGACCGGTGTCCGGGGAAATGCGCTGCGGAAACGACCGGCGATCTCAGTGGCAGCCGATGCATCCACTGCCGCGAAAAGTGCGTAATCCTCACCCGCGCCGAGAAGATAGCCGTCAAGTTCCCGGCCCGTGTAGCGGGCAAATTCCGCGAGTTCGTCGGAAACCGGCAGGGAGGCGTGATCAATACGCACACCCACCCCGCTCGCCTCGCAGATGTGACGCGCGTCCGAAGCAAGGCCATCGGATATGTCAATCATGGCGTGGACGTGGTTGCCTGTACGATTCGCAAGCCATCTCCCCTGGTCAACCAGCGGTTCAGGGCGAAAATGCCGTTCGAGCAGAATCGCCTCAGACGGGCAGTGTGCTCCACGCGTGATGTCCAGTCCTGCGCCGGAGTCCCCTATCCTGCCAAAAAGCATCGCCGCATCGCCGGGCTTCGCGCCACTTCGCAGGAGGATCTCCGAACGGGACGCAGTGCCGAGGAGTGTGACGCTGACCATAAAGTCGTTCCTTGAGGACGACAGGTCGCCTCCGATCACTCCGACGCCGTGGCGGCTCGCGAGACGAGAAAACCCCTGGTAGAGTTCCGCCATCTCTTTGCGGCCGTAGTGTTCGGGTATGCACAGCGTGACAAGTGCATGCCGCGGGATAGCGCCCATCGCCGCAATGTCACTGAGATTGACGGCGAGCGCTTTGTGTCCAAGGTTTTCGAACGTAAACCCGGGCCCGACGACAAAATCCACCCCTTCGATGAGGGCGTCCGTGGTGAGAACCTGCACGTCATCGCCGTCAGCGCGAAGCACTGCGCAATCGTCGCCAACGCCCACGATAACGTCCGCGCCGCAGGGAGGAAGGGTACCGAACAGCGTTTTGAGCAGGTCCGCTTCCGTCATGCCGTCGGCGTTCACGGTATCGCCTCTAGTTTCAGAGGGTGAAAAAGCGTTCGCCACGAACTAGGTCCTCGCAAGTCTCCCTGTCGCGGATCACCTGCCAGGTACCGCCTTTCACCATGACTTCCGCGGCGCGCCGGCGGGAGTTGTACTGCGATGACATTGCAAACCCGTACGCGCCGGCACTCATGACCGCCAGGATATCCCCCTGCTCCGGTCGCGCGATCGAGCGATTCCTGGCCAGGAAGTCTCCGGATTCGCACACCGGGCCGACCACGTCTGCCACGAAAGGCTCAGTTCCACGTTGTACCACCGGTTGGATGCGGTGGAATGAATCGTAGAAACTCGGGCGGATAAGGTCGTTCATTGCGGCGTCTACCACCACGAAATTCTTGTCCTCGTTTCGCTTCAGATACAGGACCTTCGTAAGAAGCACTGCAGCGTTTCCGACGATGGACCTTCCCGGTTCCGTGATGATGCCGAGGCCCGCGTCGTTCAGAACGTCGCCAACCGCAGTTGCCCATTCTTTGGGAGTTGGAGGATCCTCGACATCGTAGGTGATGCCGAGCCCGCCTCCGATGTCGATCCATTTGAGCTCGATGCCTTCAGCACGGATATGACCAACGAGGTCCACGAGACGCTTCGCGGCGTCCACGAACGGCTGCACGCTCATGATCGGCGATCCGATGTGTGCATCAATCCCGATAACTTCGAGCCACTCAAGTTCGGACGCCCGCCGGTATGTTTCGACCGCCCTGCTGTGAGGCACGCCGAATTTCGCCGTTTTCAGCCCGGTTGCAGTTTTGGGATGCGTTTTGGGATCGATTTCGGGATTGATGCGCAACGAGATTCTTGCGCGACGGTACTCTCGCTGCGCGACACGATTCAGCTCGACGAGTTCGGCCTCCGACTCCACATTGAAGCAGAAAATGCCAGCGCGGAGCGCCTCGCGCATCTCCTCGGTGGTTTTCCCGACCCCGCTGTAGACGATTTTGTCGGGAGGAAACCCTGCCAGTAAGGCGCGGTAGAGCTCGCCACCTGAAACGATATCCGCACCCAGCCCCATTTGCGCAAAAAGGCGCAAAATGGCGATGTTGGAACATGCCTTGACGGAGTAGCAGGTGAGGTGCTCACGTTCTCCCCATGCGGCATCCAGAACATGCGCGTGCTGAAGAAGGGTTCGGTGGCTGTACACATAGCACGGTGTGCCGACGGATTCTGCGATATCCCGCAGGTCGACTTCCTCACCGCGCAGAACTTCATTGGCGTATGCGAAGTAATGCATGGAATTGCCGGTCCTCTCAGGCAGTTACGGGGAAGACTGAACGTACGAGCGAAAAGCGGTGTTGAATCAGACAATGTTGAAAGTAGACAAAGCGGGTGGACGGTCAAGTGGAACGTTTCGGATTTTGCGGAAGAAGCGCGCGGTCTTTGAATGCGCGGATGTCGTATCGTCAGTTCGCCGAAATGGCAGAGCTGCATCGCCGTCTTGTCGGGCAGGTGGACCAGCGGGTAGGCAAAGAGAAGGCTATCCTGCGCAAATACATCGCGGCGATTGACGTCGCACTTCGGAATCACCCCGATGCGAACGAGTTTTTTGCCCGGTGGCGCAAGGAATCGGGGATGAGCGAGCGCGAGGCCTGACCGCGTCAGTTTTCCAGAGGAGACAGCTGCTTTGCGCGATCCGCGAGGCTCGGAGAAGCAACCTCATCAGCGCGGCCACGGTGCGCAATTGGTGCGTGCAAAATTCCCCCGCATCGTCGGCCAGGGCGTCCGCAAAGCACCGGCGACACGGTGTCCTGCTCGAAGTGCGTACGAACCGTTCTGACAGGGCGATGTGGTGAGGAGCGTCAAGTCGCCTTGCCCGTCCAGATCTGCTACGACCGGGGAGTAGTGGTAGAAGAACGCTCCCCGGAACTCCCACAGGAGGGAGCCATCGCCCTTGAGGGAGTACACGTACTGGTCCTGTTCGGCGACAAGGACCTCGTAGCGTCCGTCGGCGTTCACGTCGGCAAACGCGAGCCTTCCTCCCACACCGAGAGCGAATCCGGTCATCTGTTCCCTGCTCACGAATTGCCAGACAGGTGTCCCATCGCGTTCGTACGCAACGACGACACCTCCGGCCGTGGTGGCGACTATCTGGCGGGTGGACGAATCGCGCAGAGAAGCCATGCCGACCTCGATTATGGGCCGATACGCCTCGTGCACGGCAGGCACAACCCAGCGGGAACGCACTTCTCCGTGAGCATCCAGAACATAGATCATTCCCGACGCGGTTCCCGTCACGATGTGCGGCTCCTCGCTTCGTGAGAACTCCCCGACAGCCGGTGCCACGGGAGAGCCTCCCTCCGTCCGGTACTGCCAGAGCACCTCACCGTCGGCGCAACGGAACGCGATGAGTCCCTCACCGTGCGCCACGACCACGAAGGGCCCGCCTGCGCGGGGGATACACACGACCGGGGTGGTATCTGCGGGAGGCGTAAGGGAATGTTGCCAGCGCACTGAGCCATCCGTGTTGAGCAGCGCGACACCGGCGTCATGCCATGAGACACACAGGCACGAGGGGCGGCCATCATCGGACATTGCGGCGGCAATGCCTCCGCGCACCTCGCCGCCGACGGGCGTACGCCACAACTCCACGCCGTCAGGCGAAAAGGCGTGAACGTGGCCACTGGTTGCGCCGTACACTATCTCGTTTCTGCCATCGGCGTTGATATCCGCGATCAGGGGACTGGATGTGTTTTGAACGGGGCGGTTGCTTGCCTGGAGCTGGAACACGTGCCGCGACGAGCCGTCGGAGTTCAGGAGTTCGGCGTTTGCATATTGTGTGAGTGCGACCTCGAGCCTGCCGTCACCGTCAATGTCCCCGACGGTGGCGTTTGACTCGCGCTGCGGTGCCTGCCACCGGACGCGGCTCAGACCGCAGATAGTCCAAAGGCCGCTTCGTACGAACTGGCAGGTGATGGTGCGGGCGCGGGTGTTGACGCTGGCGGATGTGAGGATACGCCATGCGCCGGATTTCTCATCCAGGACCGCCGGGCGAACCGTGTCTTCGATGAGTCGGTCAACATGGCGGGCGGAATACCCGATAACGATCCGGGCAGACTCGCGGTGAGGGGCGCTCACGCGAATCAGCAAGGTAGCGTGTGCCCATGGCGTCGGCAGGATATGGTCGCCGGCAGGTTCGCACGGTTCTGTTTCTACCGTGACGCTTTCGCCGGGGACCAATCCTTCCACGCGGACCGGAGTACGCTCTCCCGCGGCGCAGCCGGCGAGGTCGGCAACAAGGTTTTCGACCGTCCGGACAGAGAAGGTGTGCCACGCGGTGATCATCCGTGATTGCGGGGAACCACCGGAGAAGGCTTCTACGGCAAAGCGGACCTCTCCTTCAAACGGTGTGAGAGGCGGAATGTGGAATCGGAGAACCGATCTCTCGCGCAGCGGCGTACAGTCGGCCAACCCGACACGGTACCCGACGGAGTAGTGGAGCACCGCTCTCTGTATCCCGTCAGCGTGTCGAATC
>JAKPPK010000330.1 GCA_029547385.1 Candidatus Latescibacterota bacterium | reverse complement strand
TCCGTTCGAGCGGGCGTGCCGGCCCCTCACGGAAGTGAGGGAAGGCGTGTGGGACATGCGGGCGGCGTGGTCGTCCGACGGTGCGTTGATCGCGTTTTGTCGCGCACATGTCGGGCAACCGCCAGGGCTCTGGGTTATGAGTGCGGACGGAGGACAGGCGCGTCTGCTGACGGCCGGGAAAGAGGGTCTCGGCGCAGACCACCCGGCGTGGATCCACGCGAGATAGGTATCCCGCTTGTGGAGGCCAACGCGCCTAAAGCTGCTTGTCGAGGAAAGACGGATATGGAACCGCAGGAATCTGGACGCAGCCCGGTTAATTGGTACACAGCGGACCCGTGGAAGGCATATCTCGGGTGGTTAAGTCCGCGCTGGGCCGAGCCCCGGGAAGACTTCGATACGGAGGAATGGTGCGGGGCTTTGGTGGAAGGCGGTTTCCGGACGGCTGTTGTTCATGCAAAACATCACGACGGTATTTGCTTTTTCCCCTCTCGGTTCCGATCTGCGCAACCGCCCCGGGATTTCTTCGGTGAAATCGTTGGAGCGGCGAAAAAGCGCGGAATCCGCATCGTGGCGTATTACTCCACAACGTTTGACACCTGGACGTGGGAGGAACACCCGGAGTGGTCGTGCCGTGAGCAAGATGGGTCCGTAACGGTTCTTACGCGTTTTCCGTTTCCTATCGGAGTCTGTTGCCATGTCAATCCCGGGTACAGGCAATTCCTGTTGGGCCAGTTGGAGGAAATTCAGGGTGCGTATGACACGGACGGCTTCTGGATGGATGGATTCGACTATACCGGATACCCGTCGCGGGCGTGTTTCTGCCATTTCTGTCGCGAGCGGTTCGCGAAAGACAATGCAGGGATGTCACTGGAAGCCGCGTACCTGTCAGATAAGCTGCGACTGTGGCAAAGGGACGTGTTTCTGGAATTAATGAAGGACATAGTGACGATCGCGAATCGGGGACGGGCGGATCGTGTAGTCGTGTACAATAACGCCGGAACAAACCTTGAACTCGGGTACGAACGGATCGACGAGCTTTGTTCGCTGAATTCCATGGAAGCGCATTCTGCTCTTGGGAAAAGCCTTACAGCGCGGTTGCTGGCGGGGCAGCGAAAGGCGTTCGAAATATACACACCGGTCGCAGACAAGGTGTTCTCATGGACGCCCCGAACCACCCCGTTACTGAAACTCGAAACGGCGGTTGTGGCTGCCCACGGGGGGGCGACGCTTGCGGGGCTGGATGTTACCGCGTCCGGCCGAATCCCCGGGTACCAGACCAGGCAGATGGCCGAAGTGGGAGCATTCGTCCGCCGAGTGGCTGGCGTATGTCACGAGGCAGAACCGGTGTACGACGTCGGGGTGCTTATTCCGAAGGACCAGTGGAAGGACGAACTGGGTACGTGGGCAGTGTGTCTGTTGAAGCATCACCATGCGTTCTGCCAGGTTCCACTTCATGTGCGGGATTTTTCCATATTCCGTGTTGTTGTGGTGGCGGATGGTTACGAAATGACTCCGGATCTGGCGGCGGCTCTTGAAGAGTATGCGTCGCAAGGTGGAAACGTGGTGGTGGAGTGCAACGGCGCGGGGGTGTGTACTGAGTACGGGGACATGTTTCTTCTCTCAAAGCTGCTGGGTGTTTCGGCCAATGGCCGCCATGGTTTCGACGTTTCGTACATCGGAGGAATCGCCGGAGAACTCGCGGATGGGCTGTGGGATGGCCCCATTCGCGCCGGCGCAGACGGCTTTCGAGTGGTTCCCGTAACGGCTCGCGTTCTTGCCCGTTATGTCTATCCGGTCGCCCGTTATTCGTCACAACGGTGGATATGGAGAGAGCCGAACCCGCCGCGCGCAGAGATTGCGGACGACGCCTCCGTCACCGTCAATCATTTTGGGAAGGGGAAAGCCGTGTTTGTGGCGTGCTCAGCAGGTCTTGACGAAGCGCCGCAACGCCGGGGCGTGATGAAGCTTTGTTCGAACATTGTCTCGTACCTCTGCCCGGAGGAATTGTGGCGCACGAACGCTCCTTCAGGTGTGGAAATAGTGCTGAGCAAGAAGGAAGGGAAATACCTCCTCCACGTACTGAACCACTATGTTGAGCAAAGCAGTCGGTTCGACACGCGCGATGATTCGATTCCCTCACTCGCGGGTTTCGACATTCTCGTGAATACGAAACGGGTCGGGAGTTTGGGGAAAGTGACATGTGGTTCCACTGGCGCATCAGTTCCATCAACACACATTAATGATTATATGCGCATACACGTAGATACACTGGCAATTCAGGAAATGTATCTTTTGGAACCGTGATTCCAGAGGAGACAGCACCATGCAATACAACGTGGGGACAAGGCGCGAACTCTTCGTTGACGGAACTCTCGTGCAGTCGTTTCAGGGGACCCGACTTGTTCTTCAGAAGCCGGAACGTCGCGAGACGGTACTGGAATTGGACGCACCGTGGGAAAACAACGTCTCCTTCCCCTACAGGGTTCTTCCCTTCAAAGGCGGGTGGCGCATGTACTACAGGGCTTCCATCCTCGATCTTTCCCGGGAGGAAGACACCTGTGTTACTGCCGTTGCCGAAAGCGATGACGGCGTGAGTTTCCGCCGACCTTCTCTCGGGGTGTGCGAGTTTGCGGGTTCCAGGCAGAACAATATTCTCCAGATCGGAGGTTTTCCAAACACGCCGCCGCCGTTTTTCGATACGAGACCGGGCTGTCCACCGGAGGAGCGTTTCAAAGGAATTGCTGCGCGGCAATCCCAGGCCTTTGCGATGGTCTCCGGCGACGGCGTGCGGTGGCGCCTGCTTCACAACACACCGATGCACCTCCGTGGGCAATTCGACACCGTAAATACGGCCTTCTGGGACGAACTCGCCGGGTGCTACCGATCATATACGCGCAGCTGGCACGACCCTGAAACCGGCGCAGCCTTCCCGACGTGGGATTTTGGCGGCGTCGCCGCGGTCCGGGCGATCCAGCACGCGCGTTCCGAAGACTTCTTGAACTGGACGGAGCCGGAACAACTGCAGTACGCGGACGGCGACCGGACAGTCCATCTGTACACGAACGCCATCGTTCCATGCCCGGAAGCGGAACATATCCTCCTTGGTTTTCCGAGTCGGTTCGTTCCAGATCGAACACCGGACGAATCCCACGGGTTGCCCGGGGTCAATGATGCATTATTCATGACGAGCAGGGACGGGGTGCACTGGAATCGTTGGCTGGATGCGTGGGTGTCCCCAGGGCTGGACCCGTTGAACTGGACGGAACGAAACAACTACCCCGTCTGGGGAATTGCGAAGACCTCGCCCACCGAATGGTCCATGTATATCTCCGAGCATTATCGCCACGAGGGCGTGCCGACACGCGTTCGCAGGTTGAGCATCCGGCCATGGGGATTTGTTGCCGTACACGCGGACTATTCCGGCGGCGAGTTGGTCACAAAGCCGCTCGTCTTTGAGGGAACTTCGCTGAGTCTGAACGCACGCACCTCCGCAGCAGGCGCCATCCGCGTGGAGATTCAGGATGAAACGGGCCATGCAATACCGGCGTTCTCCCTTGCCGAGATGCGGCCGTGGTACGGCGATTCGCTCGATGCGCGGATGGCCTGGGGCGAAAACACCAGCCTCGGGTCCCTTCGCGGGCGGCCAATACGGCTTCGCTTCTGGATGAAGGATGCTGACGTGTTTTCGTTTCGTTTTCCTTCCTGAAAGGAACTCGAAAAAGTAAATGACTGACCTGGAACGATTCGTCGCGATCTGCCGGGGTGAAACACCCGATTACGTACCCATTTTCGGTTTTCCGGGTGCACCGGGAATGAGCGACGGCGCCATGCGCAAAACGCACGAACGACTGGTCGCCACAGGAATGCCTTCGTCCGTCGGAGGGGCGTCGAGCCTCATTTACGGTAACCCTGAACGGGAAAGCTGGAGGAGATACTGGGGCACCACAGGGCCACTTACCCTGGACTTCGGCCTGGCTGACGGAGCGCAAGGATTCCGCACGAAAAGGCGGTTCGAGAACGGTTTTGAGATCATCGAGTCCGAAAGCGGGGAAATCACGCGGCAGGTGGTGGAAAATGACGTCACCTACAGCATGCCTGAGTTTGTCAGGTACCCTGTCCGAGACCGCGAATCCTGGGAGTTTTACAAAGAACGCACGCGCTCCCGGCGGGTAATGTCGCGCGAGGAAATGGAGGCGAACTGCCGCAGGTATGAAACGCGCGACAGGCCGCTGTG
>JAKPPK010000327.1 GCA_029547385.1 Candidatus Latescibacterota bacterium | reverse complement strand
GATAGTCGGGCCAAACTGGAAGTGTGTTTCCCACCCGCCACCACCGGAGTAAGGATCCGGGTCAACCCCTTTTGCGAAGTCGAGGCCGATGACGCCAGCCAGGGGAAGAATGAATCGGGCACCGAATCCGTATGAGCGCTTAAGTCGGTACGGGTTCATCTCCGCCAGGCCGCGCCAGGCATTTCCAGCGTCTGCAAAAAGAACGCCGTAGATCTGTTGTTGAACAACGGGGAAGCTCAGCTCCGCCGTTGTAAGCAACATCGTGTAGCCGCCGGTGCTGCTGCCGTATTCGCTCTTCGGCCCGACGGCATAGTCGTAATATCCGCGAATCTGTCCGTCAAAACTCACCCCGCCCGGACGGAATCGCTCGCTGAGAGGTACGGCCAAGGGTTGAGCGGTGTTGATTTGGCCGAATGTTGTTTTGAGGGCCAACGCGGGGCCCCAACCCTTGATTTCGAACAACGGTAGAAAATAGTCAAGTTCGATTGTGTGCTTCCGATAAGAGACATCCCCACCAACAGGTCCGCCCGCCATCTGCAGGTCGTAGGAGAAATATGTTCCATCAGTGGGGAAGAGGGGCAGATTCCGCGAATCTCGCACGTAACCGATTCCCAAGGCGGAACTTATAAGGTGCGGATCGGATGGATTGCTGATGTACGCGAGTTTGTCCGCGTCAGTGTAGTCGAGTGGGAACGTGTAGTCCTCGGTGCGGAGTGAATAGCTTGCGTACACGCGGGAGTAGTCGTCGGGCCAACGAAGGCGCCTGCCGGCACGCAGACTGAACCCCCGGCTCTCCTCGGTAACGTCATACTCCCTGCGGGTGTTGAACAGCGTTATGGAGCCCGATGTCGGAGTATCGAACAGCCATGGTTCAGTGAAACTCAGGTAAAAACTGGTGGTAACCTGGCCGAACTCCCACTGGAAATCGGCCTGTTGACCGTTTCCTCTCAGATTGGGGATGGATAGGCCGATTGAACCCACCCATTTGTCGGCCTCGCCGTAACCGACTGCCATGTTGACCGTTCCTGTCGGTTTTTCCTTCACCGTCATGGTGACGTCGACGTTTCCGCCAGCGGCCGGTCTGATATTAGGCTCGACGTTCTCGAAGTAGTTGAGGTAGAAGACGTTCCGATTGCTCCGTTCGAGATCCGAACGACGGAAAATGTCGCCCGGCACGAGGGTCATTTCGCGCCGGATCACTTTGTCCTTTGTCTTGTCGTTCCCCAGAATGTCGACGAACTGAACCCGGGAGGGTTCGGACTCCACAATGTTGAACGAGACGTCGACCGTATCTCCGCGCGGGGTTTCCATGATTCCGGGATCCATTGCCCAGTAGCCTTGTTCCTGGTACGCGGATGACAGACGAAACACTGCTTCGTCGAACGCTTCCCGATTGTAGACGTCCCCCTCACGGAGGCGAAGAACACGATGCACCTGCTCGTCGGACAACAACAGGTTGCCCGCCCAGGTAATGCGGCCGAAATGATACTGCGGGCCTTCGTCAACGAACAGATCGACGAACAGCTTTTTCTTGGAGTCATCGAGGTAGACAGAATCACGAACAATCGCCGCTTCGCGGTACCCGAACTTGCGATAGAAGGCCAGAATTTTCTCTTTGTCTTCCCGAAGTTTTTCCTCGTCGAAGTCAGCCGACCTCCACCAGCGGTTCTGTCGCGTGCTCATCTGATCGCGCAGTTTCCGCGGATTGAAGGCGCGTGCTCCGATGAAACGAATCCGCTCCACCTGCACGCGGTCACCTTCTCGGATCGCGAGATTCAGGTCCACCCTTCCGGGCCCGGCAGGTTTCTGTTCCGGGACGACCCGCGCGAGGTAGTACCCCTTGTCTCGGTACTCTTTTTGGATATCGGCGATGGCGCGGGTGAGGGCCTGTGGATTTACCACCTGACCTGGAAGAATGCGCACTTTCTTGGATATATCATCTCGTTTGAGTTTTCGGTTTCCCGAAAACGTAAGGTTGTTGAGAACAGGGTATTCGGTAACCTCAATGATCAGCTTCTCGCGATTGAATCCGATCGCTTCTCGTTTGATCACGACATCGCTGAACACGCCCGTTGCGTACAGGTTCCTGATGGCCGCCTGGATCTGCGGGATGAGGATGTCCGCGCCGGTGGAAAGCCCGGATGCGGAACGAATGAGTGTTTCGGATGCCCGGACATTGCCACGAACAATCAGGCTATCAACGCGTGCCGCACGGGAAAGGCTCCACGTGCACAGACACAGCAAAACCCCCGGTACCAAGATTCGGTGATAATGCACGATTCGCGGACCTCACGGGAGGGATTCGGGTGTTCGATCGCATCGATTTACAGGCTTCTGTCTCGCCCGGGAAAGACTAAAAATACAGTGTGACGAGTTTCCTGCACAGTGGTTGGTGCCGAAGAAGCGGTTGGAGAGTCGAGACGGCATGCACATGTGACGCGGAGCGTTCGAACTCAGTTCCATTGACACAGCGCGTGCAACACTGCGCGTTGGAGTCATTTGCGTATTATTTGGTACGGGCGTGCAAGATTGTGAACACGTCTGTGACGCTCGCCAGGAAAAGTGCTTCGTGGTTTTTCATTTCTGCGCATTCGAACCGGGGAGTAATAGTTTCATGCCTGAGACCAGCCGTTCCTTCGTTCTCGTGCTTCATACGCACCTGCCTTACGTCCTTTCTCACGGCAAGTGGCCCCACGGGATGGATTGGTTGAATGAGGCCGCCGCCGAGTGCTACCTGCCTTTGTTGAACGCGTTTGAACGAATGGTGTCGCGAGGTGTTTCGCCGCGTGTGACAATCGGGATTACGCCGGTTCTTGCGGAACAGCTGGCCGACGCGGCGTTCAAGGATGATTTCGGCGGGTACCTCCGGATGAAAGTGGATGCTGCGAAAACTGACGAGGCATATTTCCACAAAATTGGCGACACGCAGCGTGAGGAACTGGCCTGCTACTGGCAGATGGTGTACCGGCAGCTCATCGATGATTTCGAGAACTATTCACGAGACATCATCGGGTCGTTCCGGGAGTTGCAGGACGGCGGGCACATAGAAATCATGACGAGTGCCGCCACGCACGGATATCTCGCACTTCTTGGGAAAGACGAATGTGTTCGGGCGCAGGTCCGGCAGGGAGTGGAAACGTACCGCCGTCACTTCGGGCGATCACCCAGAGGAATCTGGCTCCCGGAATGCGCGTATCGCCCGCCGTACAACTGGACCACGCCTGTGCCGTCGGAGATAGAACCCGCGGATAGACTCGGGATAGATTCAATTCTGAGCGACAACGGCCTCGAATACTTCGTGCTGGATACACATCTTCTGCGGGGCGGCAAAGCTATCGGAGCCTACATTGACCGCTTCGGCGCGTTGAAAGCCCTCTGGGAACAGTTCGAAGAAGCGTATCCGGACGCAAAAAAGGAGCGCGACCTCAGCCCGTTGCTGCCGTACTACGCGGGAGGGGTCCTGCCCGGGCAAAAACCTGTGGCCTTCTTCACGCGTCATCCGGAGTGCAGCCTTCAGGTGTGGTCCGGAGAATGGGGATACCCGGGAGACGGGGCATACCTGGATTTCCACAAGAAACACTTTCCAGGCGGGCACCGCTACTGGGCAGTGACGGGCCGGCGTGTTGACCTTGGCGACAAGGTTCTTTACGACCCGGCTGCGGTAGAGGCCAGACTGGAAGAGAATGCCGATCATTTTGTGGACCTTGTTGGAAAAGCGCTTGACGGCCAGGGTGCGGGGAATCCCGCGCTTGTCTGCGCTCCTTTCGACACCGAATTGTTCGGACACTGGTGGTTCGAAGGGCCGCGCTGGATCGAGAAAGTGCTGACCAAGATGGCGGAGCGTGCCGATTATCAACCCGCGACGGGCAGCGATGCCCTGAAGGCGATTCCTCCGCGGGAAATTCTGAGCGTGCCGGAGGGTTCCTGGGGTGAGGGTGGGTACCACTACATCTGGCTGAACGATTTGAACAAGTGGACGTGGACCCACGTATACGATGCGGAACGAACATATTGCGCACTTGTTGAGGAGCTGGCAACGAGTACTCTGCCGGAGGTACACCGTGTGCTGAAACAGGCGGCGCGCGAGCTTCTCCTGTTGGAGTCATCGGACTGGCAATTTCTGATCAGTACATGGTCCGCCCGGGATTACGCGGAACTGAGGTTCACCCACCACTGGGAGACAATCAAACGCCTTTTCGGGATAATGGAACGTCTGGCGCGGCGTGAGCGTCTGGAGGAGAGTGACTGGTTGTTTGTTGAGGAATGTGAGGCCAAAGACGGTCTTTTCCCCGACATAGAGCCCAGATGGTGGATGCCGGAAAAACGGGCGGTGCCCGGCATCAGTTGAGGGGAGGATGCGTATGCATCGCGAAATAAGGGTGTTCATGGTCGCAGCGGAGGGAGTTCCGTTCGCGAAGACGGGGGGGCTTGCAGACGTTGTTGGTGCCCTGCCCTACGCCCTTGCTGAGCACGGGTGCAGCGTTCGTTGCTTCCTGCCGCGCTACCGCCAGGTAGATCTCGAGAAGTTCGGTCTTAGTACGCTTCTGCCACGGCGCACAGTTTCCTTTGCGGGGGCGGAAGTTGCGTACCGCGTTCTCGCGGCTCCTGCAGAGAGGGGCGTGGAGTGGTTGTTTCTGGACGCGCCGGGTTTTTACGACCGGGACGCGTTATACGGTACCTACGGTGAAGACTACCCGGATTCGTGCGAACGCTTCGCGTTTTTCTGTCAGCAGGCGCTGGCGACTGTTCGCGAACTGGACTGGCGTCCTGACGTTGTGCACTGCCACGATTGGCAATCAGGGCTGATTCCTGCGTATCTGAAACTGAAGACGCGTACCGGTATTATCGACACTTTCGACACGTTCTTTTCGGAAATCAGAAGCCTTTTCACGATTCACAATATCGGCTATCAAGGGATGTTCAGCGCGGACAAGCTGTGGATTACTGGGTTTTCGCCGGAGCATTTCACGTATGACAAACTCGAATACTGGGGCTCCATCAACTTCCTCAAGGCCGGGATCGTTTTTGCGGACCGCATCTCCACGGTGAGCAAGCGCTACAGCGAGGAAATCCAGACTGAAGCCTTCGGCAGAGGTATGGATGGCGTGTTGCGCGCGCGAGCAGCCGATTTGACGGGAATCCTGAACGGCATCGACGTAGAGACGTGGAATCCGGCGACTGATCCACACATCGCGGCGAATTACACCGCGGAGGATCTGCGCGGAAAGCGGGAATGTCGGCGCGCGTTGTCGAAAGAAGTGGGACTGAACCCCCGCGTTCGTGTTCCGCTCATTGGCATCATCAGCCGGCTCGAGGAGGAAAAGGGCTTTGATCTTCTTTCCTCTGCCATCCCCCGCATAATGGCGATGGGCGCGCAAATGGTTGTTCTGGGAACGGGTTCTCCGGAGTATCACACGATACTTTCTCGAATGGCGCGACGCTATTCGGGGCAGTTTGCCGCGGTGCTTGCCTTCGACCCAGTGCTCGCACATCGGGTCGAGGCGGGTGCCGATATGTTTTTGATGCCCTCGAAATATGAACCGTGCGGGCTCACCCAGATGTACAGCATGCGGTACGGCACGGTACCGATCGTGCACGCCACCGGCGGCCTTGCAGATACGGTTACGAACTATGATGGACGAACAAAGCGAGGGAACGGCTTTTCTTTCTCGCGTTACTCGGTGGACGCGCTCCTGACCGCTGTGCGCCGCGCCATGAAGTTTTTCAACGACCGCGAGAGGTGGGAGTCGATCATGCGGGCGGGCATGCGCCAGGATTTGTCCTGGTCTGCGGCCGCTGAGCAATACCGCGTGCTATATGACGAGCTGTTGAACCGCGCGGATCATACTACTTCGTGAACCGTTCCACGGCAACCGCAACCCCATTTTCGTTATTTGAGGGGGCTACCCAATCGGCCTCGAGGCGCGCTTCTTCGGGGCCGTTTGCCATCATCACGCCAATCCCCGCCCACCGGACCATGCCAACATCGTTGAGATTGTCACCGATTGCGAGGACCTCAGTTCGCGAAATCCGAAGAACATCGCAGACGCGCGCCAAAGCTTCCTCTTTGGCAGTTCCACGGGGGTACAATCCCATCAGAGCGCTACCGACAACCGAAGAGCTCATGTTCGTGATCGCCACCACTTCATCCAACGTGGCGAAATCCTGACCCGCACGCACAACACGGTCTGCGTCATCGAAGACTTCGAGGTGAGAAACCTCCGGCGTAAGAACTGAACGAATGTCTTCAACATGCGATACCTGGGCGCCGTGTTGCGTGCGAAATTCAATCATCCCCGGAGCCGCTCGAGCCCCGGTCTGCCACCACAGACAATGCGCACGCGGGTACACCTCGTACACCACCGGTGCAAGCCCGTGGCGTTCGAGGATATCAAGCACGGCGAGCGCCGTCGGCTTTTCCATGGAACAAAGATAGGCCGCGTTCCCCGACGGATCGATTACGAGCGACCCGTTTTGAACGACCAACCACAGCGGCAAACCGAGTGGAGCAGATATGGCTTGCGTTGAGGGGAGGTCCCTTCCGCTGCACAACGCCACGGAAATCCCGCGCTCCACGAGATCCCGGAGGGCCCTCTCGTTCGCGGGTGAAAGCTCTCTCCGGTCGTTCAGAAGAGTACGGTCGATATCTATCGCAACAAGTCTGATAGCCATGCATTCACCTGGGAATTGGATCGCGTCAAGTTGCTCAAACGGACTCTGAATGAGCGGTACATGCAGTAGCGTGTCAACCCACGGGCGTTTCCCGGCGTACCGCGGTTAGGTATCTTCTTGTCGTGCTGTACTCGGGTCGCGATTGGAGTGTGCTCGGAAGAGAGGGGATTTGCGTTGGAATTCGCGGGAGACGCGATTGCTGATATGCCTGTTCCTGCAGTTGCTGGAGCGTTCACACCGGCGCAGGTTGTTGCGTATCTCGATCGATTCATTGTGGGGCAGCAAAAAGCAAAAAGGGCGGTGGCGATCGCGTTACGAAACAGATGGCGACGTCAACGCGTGGAAGGGAATCTTCGCAACGAAATAACGCCGAACAACATTCTGATGATTGGCCCCACAGGGGTTGGCAAAACGGAAATCGCGAGGCGTCTCGCGGCGCTTGCCGGTGCACCGTTCGTAAAAGTCGAGGCCTCTAAATTCACCGAGGTCGGGTATGTCGGGCGGGATGTTGAATCCATGGTCCGCGACCTTGCCGAGGCTGCAATTGGCCTCGTGCGTTCGGAACGACTGGAGTCGGTTCGAGAACCAGCCCGCAGAGCCGCACAAGACCGCCTGCTGGATGTTTTGCTTCCGCCGGGGTCAGGGGATGAACAACCCACCGCCGAAACTGACGACGGAGCGCGGGAACGGGTTCGACGGCGGCTCCGAGCCAAACTTGAAGCGGGTGAGTTCGACGAGCGGATAGTGGAACTGGATTTGCCGCAGAACAGAATGCCGCTCCTTGAGGTTTTTACCCCGCAGGGCGGTATGGAAGAGATGGGGATGAACCTGGGGAGTGTGTTCGGCAACATGTTTCCGGG
>JAKPPK010000321.1 GCA_029547385.1 Candidatus Latescibacterota bacterium | reverse complement strand
TCTGCACGAGGGGCAGATTCCGCCTTCGACGTGTTTGACGAACCAGAATGCGATGCCTCGCTGCTTTTTTCTCGCGTGGCTGCATACCGGACAATCAACGCACTTCTGAGCGAGAGCGCGGTCCCTGTCGGTAACGTCCCGATTTTCCATGCTGTATCCCTGTCTATGGCGCTTTGCCGCCGGCCTCCATGGCACGGCGTCGTCGTTCCTGCTGATAGATCGAGTGCCAGGAGCAATCGAGAACGACTCCGTTTCGTCGCAGCAGGTCCTGCAATTCGCCCACGTCTACGTCCCGAGGTGCGCATCCTTCCCGCAGCGCCAGGCACCCGCACGTTCCGGCGGCGATTCCCATGCCGGCCGCGGTCGCCATCACACGGAAAGACGACATCGCCATTTGATCACCAGAGGCACACCGACCGGCGACAAGAAGATTTTCGGAACCGCGCGGGATGAGAGCCCTCAATGGGATGTGGTACGGCGGAACGGCGTCGGTGATTCCGGTACCCGCACGTTGAAGCACGGTGGGCCAATGGTAGTCCACGTGGTACGTTCCCACGACAACAGCATCTTCCCATTCCCTTCCTGCCCGCACGTCCTGCTCCGTCAGAACAACATCCCCGATGATGCGCCTTCCCTCGCGAATCCCGATGAGGGGGCTTATGGAGGAAAGACAATACGTGGAGTACCGTCTCCCGGAATAGCCTTCTGTCTGCAGAAAGTAAACCAGACCCATCATCTGACGCCGTGCCTCTATCTCCGCATCTGAGAGTTCACGCGCGTTCACCGCGCTGTGGCCTATCACCTTCATTTTGACGTCAATTCGCCCGTTTTCGTGCCTGTGAATGGAGGTCATCGGGATGGTTTCCGCAGTGTACCGCGGGCACCCTGGTGGCAACCAGGGCGTCTGTTCGCAATGCGTATCCCACATGGAGAAATACAGCGACATCGGGAGCGGAGCGCCGCCCGACTCAGAACCCGACACCGTGGGATATCCGGCGGCAAACGCCACATCGGCGTCTCCCGTTGCATCCACGATCAATTTCGGGCAGTACGCCTGAAGGCCGCCCGCAGTGTGCAGAAACACGGTGTCGACGATGTTGCCGTCCCTGCGGGTCGCCGCCACACGGCTGTGCAACAGAAGCGCGACCCCTTTCCTGAGCGCATACTCCTGCATCAAAAAACCCACGTACACCGTTTCGACGGCACGTGCGTCCTGTTCCGGGTGGTAAGGCGCTATTGCCCTGGCTTCTTCCAGCACCGCGATGATTTCGTCAAATACCCGCCCGACTCCCCGCGTATGCCCGCAGAAACCAGACACACCGGAAACCGCCATGGCTCCGCCCAACTCGGCGAAGCCCTCGACAAGAAGCACGTCAGCCCCCTGTTCCGCCGCCGCCACTGCCGCACAGATCCCCGCAAAACCGCCCCCGGCAACCAACACATCGGGACGAGAGACAACTGGAATATCGTCCTCGATTCTGACCGTATCCATCGCAAAGCCCTCCGCGCCTGCAGAAACTTTCGCTGCGTGGGAATTCAGCGCTGTGACGTTGCTCCGCGGCACACCTGACTCGATACTATGAAACGGTACTCATTTGACATCGCCACTGCACAGGACGAACCATGCGACGGCCCGAAATCCAGCTTGCTCTCGACCCTGCCCCTGAACGGGTCAAAGTTCTTCTGTTTGCCACGCCCCCGATCGGTTATGTCGCCGAGACGGCACCTGAATGGGCCGAAAAGGGCTTTTCAGGTTTCATACGGCCAGACATAATGAAAGGCTGGAACGCGGATGTGTGGACCCTTCCTGAGGGAAGGCGGATACCGGGAAACGACAACCCGTTCCTTCAGCAATGCCGGTCCATGAATCAGGCGCTTGCGGGTGCCGGGCTGCGTGACAATTTCATGTGCGTCCCGTTCACAGTCGAACTTCCGGACTGGTTCGACGACGAAAGGTGGGCGGCAGTGTGCGAGAACTTCCGGCAGGGGGCTCGATTCGCAAGACTCGCCGGGTTCCGCGGCATGGCGTTGGATGATGAGTACATCGAAGACTCACTCGGGTTGAACTGGGCCAGATACCAGAAGCCTGGGTACCCCGTCGATAAGCTGCTCCCACAGGCGAGATTCCGCGGACAACAGATCCAGAATGCGATGCTGTCCGAGTTTCCCGATATGGTCACCCTGCATCTTCCGGAGAGCTACTCCATTATGGGTGACCTCGCGAAAGCGCTCTTTCTGGGGTACCTTGACGCTCTCTGCGCTGCGGATGCCCCCGGAGGACTCGACATACTTCCTGAGTGCACATATTTTCAGACCGATCCCTGGTGGATCGCGCTCTACGGCGCAGGTCTCGACCAGATTCTGAGGGAAGATCTCCAGACACTCGATTCCTCGGGGCGCCTTTCGGACTACTGGGACCGGCGCTGCGGAATTGCGCTTGGACAGGCCCCTCTCGGGTACCTCAGGTTCGTTCGGGACGCCGACGGGAAACGGATCGGGTACGGCGGGAGGAACGAAGTTTTCGGCGACAGAATCATAGAAGGCGGCGAAGATAAGAGTGGTAATTACCCGGCTTCAGTCTTCCGCGAAACACATGCTGCCGTTCGCACTGTGTCTCGAAGATACGCGTGGGTGTTCTGCCCGGGGCCGGTCTGGTGGCAGATGTCCGAGGACCAGTGGCGGCGCCACGGCGGACCACACGTAGCCGCATTGCCCCTTGTGCCGGAATTCGCCGACTACACGTTGCCGTTGAGACAACCGGAAATCGCTGTCGGCGCCGCGTACGACACTCTGCGGAACGCGGTGAAGACCCGAACTTCTGCAAACCTCCTTTCCGGCCTGGGAATGCCTCCCTCATGGTGGGTCAATGGCCCTTGCGACAACTCCGGGGGCAAAGGCTACGATCGCGTCCTCGCTCCGGAACAAGGCATTGATCTCGATATGGCGTCCCTTGGCGTCTGGGGCGAAGTGCGATGGAAACAGGTGCGTACCCCACCGACCGGGTACGTGGACCTCAGCCGGCTCATAGCCGGAGGCAGTGAAATTCAGGGGTACGCGGCGACGTGGTGCGAGACGGAAACGGAGATCTCCGTGGTGGTACATTTCGGGTGTGACGACACCGGAAAAATCTGGTGCAACGGGAATCTCGTGCACGAATCGAAAACCGAGCGCATTGCCGTACCCGACGAGGACACCTTCCCTCTCGTGGTCCCGCCCGGACGATCCGTATTCTTGTTGAAGATCGGCAATTACCGCGGGGGCTGGGGATTCTATTTCCGGATCACCGACTGCAAGGGAGACGAGATACCCTCACTCCGCTGGGATCTCCCGCTCCCGTTGAATGCAACAT
>JAKPPK010000297.1 GCA_029547385.1 Candidatus Latescibacterota bacterium | reverse complement strand
CCCGAACTTCGTCTGGACACGGGCGGCCAGTGGGCAGACCTGGATCTCTTCTGGGACAATGAGGGAATAAGCGGCGTGATCTCGACCGAGCGTGCAACGACCGTGACGGTCGAGGTACCGGGTACACGCGCTTCTTTCCGCGTCCACGGAATCACGGAAGTAGGACGCAGAACCGACCGGTGAAGGTCGAACCGGGGCACTCCCGCCGGGGTGCCCTCGTCTTACAAGCCAAGGTCGCTCTTTTTCATCACGGGCTCTGCTGAGAAACCCGCCGCCGCGAGGTTGTCTGCCGCTCCTTCCTCCCGGTCAATCACATAGATGATCTTTACTACCTCCGCGCCAAATTCGTTCAATCGGCGCGCTGCCTGAATTGCCTGTGACGCCGTGGTCAGAACGTCCTCCACAAGAACAACCCTGTCGCCTTTCGCAAGCCTCCCCTCGAACAGCTTGCCGGTACCGTAATCCTTTGCATTTTTGCGGACGATTACAAAAGGCTTGCCTGTCCTCAGCGCGACCGCGGTAGCGAGAGGGACCGCGCCGAGTTCCACTCCCGCGAGCCGGTCGAAATCCTGTGGCAGCAGCGCCGACAGGGCTTCAGCGATCGCCTCGAGGAGTCTCGGTTCCGTCGAAAACAGGTATTTGTCGAGATAGTATCTGCTCCTTTTCCCGCTGCTCAGAACGAAATCGCCCTCCAGATATGCCGCTTCCTTGATCGCCTTTGCAAGTGTAGAGAGCTCCACGGTAGTTCTCCTGGTTTGTGACTGGTCGCAATTCCCGAACACGCATCCGCAAGCCGTCCCTTGATGGGGCCTTTCGAGGCAGCCGCTTGCGACTACGGGCATTTGTCAACGAATTTAAACAGTACCCTGCCAAGCTTTCTCTCCGCAACAGGACATTCATTACGATGGCCAAAATTCCGACGATCGACGACATTCACGCAGCGCGGGAACGAATCTCCAAATACGCGTATGTAACCCCGCTCGAACACTCCACGGATTTTTCCCGGCTTCTCGGGAATGACATCTCCCACAAGCTGGAAAACCTCCAGCTTACCGGCTCGTTCAAAGTACGTGGCGCACTCAACGCCGTGCTGTCTCTGCCCAAAGGCGAATTGGCCGCAGGCGTAATAGCGGCCTCCGCAGGGAACCATGCCCAGGGAGTGGCATTCGGAGCGCATCAACTCGGCATCAAGGCAACAATCGTGATGCCGCTGGGCACCCCGCTTGTGAAACTGATGGCCGTGAAGAGGTGGGGCGCCGAAGTCGTCCAGACGGGTGAAACATACGATGAGGCTGCTGACTGTGCCGCCTCAATGGCGCACGATACGGGGGCGTGTTTGATTCATCCCTTCGACGACCCGAAGGTTATCGCCGGACAGGGAACAATCGCGCTGGAAATCCTGGAACAGAAACCCGACGTAGATGCGGTCGTCGTTCCGGTGGGGGGCGGCGGACTGATTTCCGGCATCGGGATCGCCCTGAAAGAGTTGCACCCTCGTGTTCAGGTGATAGGCGTTCAAGCGTCCGGCGCGGACGCAATGGCGCAATCGCTCGGAGCGGGTGAAATCCGGAAATCACCGCGCACACTCACGTTCGCGGACGGCATCCGGGTCGCCCGGCCGGGCGACCTGACATTCGCCATTTCCCGAAAAGTGGTCGATCAGGTCGTTACCGTGGATGACGACGAGATCGCGAACGCGGTCCTTTTGATGATCGAGACCGATAAATCGGTAGTGGAAGGCGCGGGCGCGGCGCCGCTGGCGGCGCTTCTCCACAAACGCGTGGGATTGAGAGGCAAACACGTTGTGCTGATTGTCAGCGGCGGGAACATTGACGTGAACATACTGTCCCGGATCATCGAGCGAGGCCTCGTGAAAACAGGGCGTCTCATACGAATCAGTGTCACGCTGGGAGACCACCCCGGTGCTCTCGCAGGAATAACCGACCATCTCGCCAAGTTCGGAGCAAACGTGCTCCATGTCCATCACAACCGAGCATTCGCGCGGGGGCGGCTGGACGAAACCACGGTGGAATTCGCACTCGAAACCCGTGGTCACGAACACGCCCGGGAAATCGTTCAGGGGCTATCCCGAGCGGGATACCTTTGCGACGTGCTCGCCGGATGACCCGGCGAACGGGTTGATATATCTAACCGCGCGCGATATTTTAAGTAGTCTTGTACGCCGTCTTTTCTCCAGGTCGTAAGTGTCCCGCCGTTCAGGGGTGACTGTTCGATGCTACGATTCATGCGCAATCAGCGTTTTGTAAAAGCGCTCATGTGGATTGTCATACTTTCCTTCGTCGGCTGGCTTGGCTTTGAGCTTGGCTACGGAGGAGGAGGACGGTCTCAGGCAACGCCGGAAGTGGGCGAAATTGCGGGGGAACCGGTTTACTGGACCGAATTCAGGAGGGAGATCGGCACCCTGAGGGAGTATTACCGTCGTCAGGGGAACACGCAGATAGACGATTTTGATCTCGACGAGCAGGTCTGGCAACAGACGGTTCAACGGATCATTCTCAGAAACGCTGTTGAGCGCGCGCATATCTCCGTTACGGCTGATGAACTGGCGGAGGAGTTGGTCAACAATCCACCGAGCGGATTCGAACGCGTTCCTGAATTCCAGCGTGCCGACGGGCAAGGCTTTGATCGCGAAAAGTATCGTCAATTCCTCGCTTCGATGACCCAGGAGCGCTGGTTCCAGATAACCGGGATGACGTACAGCGAATACGAAAGCCGGGTTCTGTTTGACCTGAAAGTTCAGAAGCTGCAGCAAAGGATTGACGACAACGGGTGGATTACGGACGCCGGTCTGCGGCAGGCATTTGCTGAGGAGAACGAAACAATCAGGGCGCGCGTTATCGCTGCTCCCATCAGTCTTGTTCCTGATTCGTTGATCAAGGTGTCTGACGACGAGATTCGCTCGTACTATCAGACACACCTGAATGAGTTCAAACAGCGCACGAGAGCACGTTTCTCATATGTAGTGATTCCCCGTAGTCCAAGCCCGCGAGATGTCGCGCGAGCGGCCGAGGAAATCCGCGCGGCTTACCGGCAATTGCAGGAGGGAGCAGATTTCGCCGAAACTGCGCAACGTCTTTCCGAAGACGAAGGTTCGGCTCGAGACGGCGGAGACCTCGGGACGTTTGGACGCGGACGGATGGTACCCGCGTTTGATTCGGTTGCCTTCTCCCTTCCTGTTGGCGAATTCAGCCAGCCGTTCCACACGCAATTCGGTTGGCACATTGTCAAGGTCGAACGGCGTGTTGAGGACACTGCCTGGCAGCAACAGTGGGGACGTCTGAAGGCACAGAAAAAACCTCTGCCGCCCGAAGCCGGCACGCCGAGAGACTCTGTTCAGGCGCGTCACATCCTGATCAAGGATACTGAACCGAGTTTTGAGACTTCCGACAGCCTGCAGGCGATCGCAGAAAAAATAGCGGCGGCCGGGCCTCGATTTGCGACGACTGCCGCAGGGTATGGTCTTACGGTTGAAACGACCCCGTGGTTCACCGAGGACGTGAATTCCCCCGTGCCTGCGGTCCAGGATCCTTTGAGGCGTCTCGTTCGATGGTCCTTCTCCGGGACGGTTGGCAGCGTTGCCAGCCCGGCTTACACACGTGACCACATTGTGGTCGCTCGTCTGGCCGATCGGTCTCCGGAAGGGCCTCAACCGTTGCGAGAGGTTCGAGAC
>JAKPPK010000281.1 GCA_029547385.1 Candidatus Latescibacterota bacterium | reverse complement strand
ATAGAAGCAGGGCGCGACCTTTCGGCCGCGCCCTGCTTCCGTTCGTGGAGGTTCGCAGTGATGATCTCAGTACATCCCGCCGCCCGGGGGCACCGCGGGAGCCTTCTCTTCTTCGGGAATGTCGGTGATTGTTGCTTCCGTGGTAAGCATGAGGCCAGCAACGCTCGCCGCATTCTCCAGGGCGGTGCGCACGACCTTGGTCGGGTCGATCACACCGGACTTGTACAGGTCCTCGTACACCTCGGTCTGGGCATTGAAGCCAAACGCTCCTTTGCCTTCCTTCACCTTCTGGACTACGATTGAGCCTTCCTGGCCCGCGTTCAGAGCAATCCACCGGAGAGGTTCGTCCAGAGCGCGCCGAACAATATCCGCACCGATTTTCTGATCGCCGGTGAGCTCGAGAGTATCCAGCGCAGAAGCCGCTCGGACGAGCGCCACGCCACCACCCGGCACAACACCCTCTTCAGCGGCTGCTCTCGTCGCGTGCAGTGCATCCTCAACGCGCGCCTTCTTCTCCTTCATCTCCACTTCCGTGGCAGCACCAACATTGACAACCGCAACGCCGCCGGCGAGTTTCGCGAGCCTTTCCTGCAGCTTTTCGCGGTCGTAATCACTGGTGGTTTCCTCGATCTGTCGCCGAATCTGCTTGATCCGGCCGCTGATGGCCTCGCGTGATCCAGCGCCTTCGACAATCGTCGTGTTGTCCTTGTCGATGATCACACGGCGCGCACGTCCGAGGTCGCTCAGCACGACATTTTCGAGTTTGAACCCGGCTTCCTCGCTGATGACGCGTCCGCCCGTAAGCGTCGCGATGTCTTCCAGCATGGCTTTGCGGCGATCACCAAACCCGGGCGCCTTCACCGCAGCCGCTTTCAGCGTACCGCGCAGCTTGTTCACCACGATGGTGGCCAGCGCCTCGCCTTCCATTTCCTCGGAAATGATCAGCAACGGTTTCTGAATCTGAGCCACCTTCTGGAGGACCGGAAGCAGGTCGTTGATCGCGGAGATCTTTTTGTCATAAATCAGAATGAGCGGTTCATCCAGTTCCGTCTCCATCGTGTCCGGATTGGTGACAAAGTACGGTGACTGGTAACCGCGGTCGAACTGCATCCCCTCGACCACGTCGAGCGTAGTCTCGATGCTTTTTGCTTCTTCTACGGTGATAACACCGTCTTTCCCAACTTTTTCCATCGCGTCGGCGATCAGCTTGCCGATTTCCTCGTCGTTGTTCGCGCTGATTGCGGCAACCTTCGCCATGTCGTCCTTGCCGGAAATCGGGCGGCTCTGTTCTTTGATGGCCTTCACCGCTGCCGTCACCGCAGCGTCTATTCCGCGCTTCAGATCCATCGGGTTGGCGCCCGCGGTAACATTTTTCAGGCCATGGTTGAAAATCGCCTGCGCGAGAACGGTTGCCGTAGTCGTTCCGTCACCGGCTACGTCAGAGGTTTTGGAAGCAACTTCCTTCACCATCTGCGCACCCATGTTTTCGAACTTGTCTTCGAGTTCGATTTCTTTCGCAACGGTAACGCCGTCTTTGGTGACGGTCGGAGCACCGAATTTCTTGTCAATGACCACGTTCCGCCCTTTGGGACCGAGCGTGACTTTGACCGCATCGGCGAGTGTGTTCAAGCCTTTGCGAAGGCTCTCACGGGCGTCTACTTCAAATTCGAGTTGTTTTGGCATGGGAATCTCCTCGATTACTTCTCAACGATGCCGTAGATGTCGCCTTCGGACATGATCAGGTAATCTTCGCCATCAATCTTCACTTCCGTGCCCGCGTATTTCCCGTAGAGCACGATCTGCCCTACCGCGACGTTCATGGGCCACACAGTGCCGTCTTCGCCGCGTTTTCCCGGCCCGACTGCCTTGACTTCGCCCTGTTGCGGTTTTTCCTTCGCAGTGTCAGGGATGATGATCCCCCCGCGCACCTGCTCGCTCTCTTCGATTGGCTTGACCAGAACGCGGTCACCCAGTGGTTTGATGTTCATGTGCGATCTCCTCTCATGACGAAAATCACAGGAGTTCGGTTAGTTCGTCCGACATATTAGCACTCAGGTAACGCGAGTGCTAACAACGCTTGCTAAAGTATAGGACTGGCAGCCGGGTTTGTCAAGTGAATCATGTCGCTTCGTCCACTTTTTTCTCTCCCTGAGGAGTTCCAAAAGCTGAGGGGTTCGGATTGTACGGCCCCGCTCTTACACTTTCCCAAGAATTAAACATTAAAAACCCCATTCGCCCTTGACACGCGCAGGAATGCACGCCATCATTATTCCGATTGTGCCCTTCCTACCTTGTTCGGGGCCGTTCGAGGAAACCAGTTCAGAACCGCTCGGAGTGATCAAAAACATGCGCGTCCGCACGATGACATTGTTCCTGCTTCGGCGCTCCCCGCGCCGGTGCCTGAACGAATCAACGGCACGCGCTGCGCAACCCGACCAGACCACACTCCTGCCATCTTTCCCGAACTTTCGTCCATTTTCCCAAACCTGCGCTCACCACGTCTTTTCAAGAAAGGAGTAATGCGAAAGGCACGAGCGTTTTTGTGTTTCACCAAATGGTTGTGGTCGTCAAAGTGAGAGGAGAGGAGTTCTCATGAGACAGCGGTTCAAATGGCACATCGTGCTGATGGCGCTTCTCGTGACACTGGGGACGCTGCCCACGACTTCCTGGGCGGCTCTTACCGGGAAAATCGCAGGTCGAGTATCCGACCAGTCCGGTAACCCGCTCCCCGGTGTAGCGGTGTTCATCCAGGGACGCCAGCTCGGCGCAACAACGGATTCAGACGGACGGTATTTCATTCTGCAGGTGCCGCCCGGAACGTACACGGTCGAAGCGAGCCTTGTAGGGTACCAGAGCGTTCGCCTGCAGAACGTCACGGTCAACATGGACCGGACGACGGAGGCGAATTTCTCGCTGAGAGAGTCCACGATCGAAGTGGACGCAGTAACCGTCGTGGCACAACGTCCAATTGTTCAACAGGACGTAACGTCCACCCAGCTCTCCGTCACGACGGAACAGGCGCAACAGCTTCCGGTCAACACGCTTCTGGATGCAATTGGTTTTCAAGCCGGTATTGACATTCAGAACAAAACGACGATCAGCGTGCGTGGAAGCTCACCCGACCAGATTAATTTCCAGGTGGACGGTTTCCAGCAGACCAACCCGATTGAAAACCGTTCGTACACCACGATGAACCAGGCGCTTATTCAGGAAGTTCAGGTTCTGACAGGCGCATTCACGGCGGAATATTTCAGCCGTGCGGCGGTTGTCAACGTGGTGACAAGGGATCCGGGCGAAAAGCCCAATTTCTCGGGCGATTTCCGTTACATCCCTGCACGGAAGCAACACTTCGGTGTGGGCGCGTACGACGCCAATCAGTTTGACCGTTTGTTGTACCGCAGCCCTGCCGGCACCGATGCCGGAGGAAGGTTGTTTGCGAAAGACGCCAACGGGAACTGGACCAAAATCATCGATTCGGACAAACCGATCTGGCTTCCCCGAACTGATCTCACGGACATTTCTCCGAGTGCGGATGCCGCCTCCTCCGTGCAGATATTCCAGGGATGGGACGCACTATTGACCTCACTCAACAGCGCAGTGCCTGCCGCTCAGGCGAATGACCGCACGCTGACCGTCACCAAGGGCAAATGGACAAAGGCAGCGCTCATCGAGTACTGGGACTGGCAGCACCGCGGCGTGGATTACGCAAATCAGGGCGATTACTACATCGACGCAGCCCTGAC
>JAKPPK010000248.1 GCA_029547385.1 Candidatus Latescibacterota bacterium | reverse complement strand
TTTTTTGCAGGGGAATCGATGCGTCCTCATGTACTGGTTCTGCGGGCGGCGGGCTCAAACTGCGATGTGGAGACCGCTCATGCGTTTTCCGTTGCCGGAGGCGAGGCTGAGCGGATACACGTCAACCGTGTTGCCGAAAAGCCTTCGTTGCTGGAGGAGACGTCAATCCTTGTCATTCCCGGTGGTTTCACCTACGGTGACGATGTCAGCGCCGGCAAGGTTCTCGCGAATGAACTGATGACACGGCTCTCAGAGCCGCTTCTGAGGTTTGTTGAGCGTGGTGGCCTCGTTCTCGGGATCTGCAACGGTTTCCAGGTACTCGTTAAGACCGGCCTATTGCCGGGATGGAACGAACAAACTCCGTCCTGTACGCTGGCGGGTAATCTTTCCGGGAAATTTGAGGATCGCTGGGTGTGGCTGAAACCGGGTAGCTCGCGATGCGTGTACACGCGCGGCATAGAAAAGCCGATTTACCTCCCGGTTGCGCATGCGGAGGGGCGTTTCACCGCGTCATCTCCGGAGGTGCTTGACCGTCTCGAAACGAATGATCAGGTTGTGTTTCGGTATACGGATGCCCACGGGAGCGACGTGGGGTATCCCGGAAACCCGAATGGTGCCGACCGGTCTATCGCTGCCATCTGCAACGTCTCCGGACGCGTGATGGGAATGATGCCGCATCCGGAGCGTCACATTCATCCTACTCACCATCCTCAATGGACGCGTAACGCCAGCCGCAGTCGCCCGGACGGGCTCGCCATTTTCGAGAATGCCATCCATGCCGCGCAGGAATAGGGGCTGATGCGAACCGGTTCGCGAAAGCCTGCGAGGCGAGCACACCTTCCACCGGGTGAGGCCATCCTGGCAGCCCTTTCAGCGCGGGCCAAGCCCTTGTCGTTGCAGCAACTGGCTTCCGCAGTGCACTCGACGCAGGACGACCCATTGTTTCGGCAGGCAGTGATGGATTTGCGCCGGGAAGGTAAGATTTACGAGGGGAGGGGCCAGCGATACGCCAGCGCGTCGGGCCTTGGCGCGCGACTTGGCACCTTGCGTCTTGCGGAACGGGGGTATGGGTTCGTTGCCGTCGAAGGTCGGGAGGACGATCTCTACATACCGGCGGAAGACATAGGAAACGCCCTGGACGGTGACACCGTGTTGGTTGTCGAGCAGAGCCCGCGCGGGAGGCGCAATCTCAGTCGGGGGGTTGTGCTTGGGATTGCCTATCGACCCGAACGCATGATCGTGGGGACGTTTCACAAAGGCGTTGGTTTCGCGTGGATTCGCCCATTTTCGGCTCAATTGCCAGACCTGCAACTCGTTTTCCTCGGTGCGGAAGGGGAGGAAAAAGCGCCGTCGGAAGGGGACGTGATAACGGCAGTTCTGGAACCGTTGTCCCTGGAGTCGTCTGCGCCCGCTGCGAGGTTCGGAACAGCGCTCGGGAAACAGGGCGACCCGTGGGTGGATGTCACCGCCATATTGCACGCCCACGGAATACGGCTTTCGTTTCCGGCCGAAGCCGTTCGTGAAGCTCAACAGGTTGCGGAACGAACTGCGGAGGAGGCAGGGAAAAGAGCGGATTTGCGTGGGCTGGAAACGGTAACGATTGATCCTTCGGATGCCGCAGACATCGACGACGCGATCTCGCTTTCGAAAGACGACGCCGAGCGGGATGTCGTAGGAATTCACATCGCCGACGTTTCCCATTTCGTGCCTGAAAAGGGTGCTATCGATAAGGAAGCGTATCTGCGCGGGACAAGCGTCTATCTGCCTGGCAAGGTGGTACATATGCTGCCGCCGCAGCTTGCTGCGGGCCTGTGCAGCCTGTTGCCGCGTCAGGATCGCCTCGCAGTCAGCGTTCTGATCACGCTGGACGAAAACGTTCTGCCGGTTCGGGTGGAGATCCTCGAGAGCGTGATTCGCTCCTGTGCAAAAATCTCTTATGAAGAAGCGCAAGAGGCGTTGGGCGGGTCAGCACGGCCGGACAACCCTGCGTTCCCGCACGCGGGAATGCTGCAACGGCTTGCCGACATCACGGGTGAACTGGCGCGGAAGCGATCGCGTCACGGAGCGCTGGACTTCGATGTCCCGGAGGTGCGCGTAGAAGTCGACGCACAGGGAAGGGTTGTTGCGCTTCGTCGGCGGGAACGTCTGGACAGCCATCGTGTGATCGAAGAGCTGATGTTGCTCGCGAACAGCGTTATCGCCGACCATCTTTCACAAATACATTACCCCCTGTTGTACCGTGTTCATGCAGGTCCCGACCCGGCGAAACTTCAGGAACTCGCTCCTCTCGCGCTGTCGCTCGGGCAGGTGATTGCGCCGGACGGCCGATCTCCTTCGGTGCAAGACCTGCAGAAGTTGCTGGATGCCATCCGTGGGAACCCGGTGGCGCCAGTGCTTGAAGCTTTGATCATCCGGAGCCTGCCGAAGGCGGTGTACCAACCTGACAACATCGGGCATTTCGGCCTTGCGATGGATGCATATACGCACTTCACGTCGCCGATCAGACGGTACCCGGATCTGGTCGTCCACCGCCAGCTCAAACGGGCACTGAACGGAACCCCGCCCTGTTACTCGCACGAGCAATTGTTCACCATCGGTGACCACTGTTCCGCAGCGGAAAGAACCGCAGAAACCGCGGAACGGGAAGCCATTCGAGCGAAGCAGGCGGAATACCTCGCGGGGCGCGTGGGGGAGGAGTTCGACGGGACGGTCTCAGGGGTTCGGAAGTTCGGGCTGTTTGTGGTCTTGAATGACAGTCTCGCCGAGGGATTTGTGCCGGTCGACGACCTCCCTGCGGACACGTACGCGTTCGACCCCACGTCGCTTACGCTGGAGGGAAGAAGGTCGCGGATGACCTTCCGTTTCGGTGATCCGGTGAGCGTCCAGGTCGTTCGAGTGGATGTGGGATCTCGACGGATCGATTTTCTGCTTGTCGAAGCGCCTCACTCGCATCGAACGCGAGGACCGCGCACGAAGACGCTCCGGAGATCGTCGAAACGCCCACACCGTCCCACGCCGGGAAAAAGGCGCGGGGGTCGGCCCAGCCGCTGACCGCTAGTTGACCAAAACCTCCTCCAGGCTCCTCTTCGGAACATGGTGGACGCCAGCCTCGTCACGGTAATATTTGATGCTTCCATCGGGACCGACCGGTTCCAGTTGGATCTTCTCCGCAGGCACGCCGATGGCGAGCACCAGAAGTATCTGGAGGTGCGAAGGGATATTCAGTATCTCTTGCAGCTTCGGCCTCTGGATGGCGCCCATGATACAGGTTCCGAGCCCCTTTTCCCGGGCCGCGAGAGCGATCGTCTGGGCAGCAATTCCGTGATCAACACCAAAGCCTTCGCTTATGGTGGTATCGCCGAGAATGATGATGTATGCTGCGGGGCGCTCCCCCTCCGCCGGGCCCGGCCAATCGGTGAGGTAGCCTGCCCACGCAAGGGTGGGGAAAATGCGGGCGTTCTGTTCGGGGTCCGCCGACACGAAGTATTTGAGCGCCTGCTTATTGCTTCCCGAGGCGCAGATGCGCGCGAGGTCCACCATCTCCACCAAGGCGTCACGGGTTACGGGGATGTGTTGTTTGAAGCGACGCGTACTGCGGCATTCACGAACAAGGTCTTTGAGCATGTGAACGGCCCTTTCCACGTGGAGTGAATTTCGAAAAATTACGGAACAAAGATGCAACAAGCGGTTTCCCGTGACAACGACCCCAACCAGGTACCCGCGGTGTGCACAAAGTCCCGACAGTGCCGCGCGCGTTGACTTCCTTGGTATTGGAATGTATTATAATTAGTCTGTCTTCACCGCAAGCGGGATATCATGGTTATCGACTTTTCTACGTTCCAGGACGGGATTCACGCCGTTGACTGGGCTGGTGAAATCCCCGGTGTGGATCTCATCTATCCCGAAATAGTCGCGGCGATCCAGGTTCGCGCGAAAATCCACCGCCTGCAGGAAGTAGTCACGATCCGCGCTGCGTTGAGGGCTCAACTGGAGCGTCCTTGTGATCGATGCCTAAGACCTGCGGTCCTGGCCATCGAATCCTCGCTGTACGTTGTTGTCAAATTGCGGGCCGGGCTTTCCGCGGCGGAAATGGGAGACGACGGAGAAGTCCTGATAACTGTTGATCGTGAAGAATCCCAAGTGGATTTAACTGACCATATTCGCGAGAGTCTGATCGTCGAGGTACCGATGACCATTCTGTGCGACGACGACTGCAAAGGAATCTGTCCCCGGTGCGGGGCCGATTTGAATGAGGAATCCTGTTCGTGTCGGAGGCAGGCCGAATGACCTGTTTCTTCGCGCGATGGATTGATATCCAAATTCCCGGTAAGGAGTGATTCTGTGGCAAACCCAAAACATCGTACTTCAAAAGCTCGCACGCGTTCGCGCCGCACCCACTGGAAACTCACCGCGCCCAATGTGGTGAAGTGCAGCCATTGTGGCGCCCCGAAAGTTGCTCACCGTGTGTGTCCGGAATGTGGTTATTACGGGCAGCGCCTCGCCGTTGCTCCGGGCGAGGAATAGCTCGCCTGCCACACGCGGCGCCGCCTCCCGGGTGGCGCCGTTTACTTTGTCCGGATTTCCCGCTGCCCGCGTTCAGGCGCGTTCTACACTCGAATTTGAGGTGTTGGCATGGAACGGGTGTGCACAATCGCCGTTGACGCCATGGGTGGAGATTTCGCCCCGGATGAAATCGTTGCCGGAGCTGTTCATGCCGCGCAACAGGGCGACGGGGCGATCAGGGTCATTCTTGTCGGGCAGGAGCAGGCCGTAAAGGCATCTCTGGCGCGATTTGGAGAGGTGTCGGGGGTCGAGATCCGACACGCCCCGAGCACAGTCGGGATGGCAGAATCCGTCAGCAACCTCCGTCGTAAAATGGATTCCTCGCTGGCGGTTGCCATCAAGATGCAGAAAACGGGAGAGGCGGATGCCGCGGTCAGTGCCGGAAACACAGGCGCTGCAATGGCGCTTTCCCTTCTCTTGCTCGGCCGCATTCCCGGCGTAAATCGGCCCGCGATCGCGTCTCCGATGCCTACGAAGAAAGGAGTGTGCACCCTTCTCGACGTAGGCGCAAACAGCAGCTGTGAGCCACTGAACCTCTACCAGTTCGCCGTAATGGGCAGTCTCTATCACAGTTTCGTCTACAATGTGCCGAATCCATCTGTGGGGCTTCTCAGCATCGGGGAGGAGGCGTCGAAAGGTGACGAGCTGGTTCAGAAAACCCATTCGCTTCTTGCAGCCTCAAGCCTGAATTTCGTAGGGAACGTGGAAGGGCGCGACATACTGAGTGGAACGTCGGACATAGTTGTGTGTGACGGCTTCACCGGAAATGTTGTTTTGAAGTCCGCGGAAAGCGCAGTACAATTCATAACCGGCGTTCTGAAGGATGCGATAAAATCATCGCCGTTGAGCATGCTTGGCGGGCTCTTGATCAAGAGACAGTTTAACAAGCAGAAAACTCGACTGAATTATGAAGAATATGGTGGTGCTCCTCTTTTGGGTATCGATGGTATTACTATTATCTGCCACGGTCGTTCGTCGGCGCGTGCCATCCAGAATGCCATCCGGGTGGCCGCGACCGCGGCGAGGCAGAAACTGAACGAGCACATCAAAAACAAACTGTCGGAAGCCAGCGTCGATGCGACATCCTGAAAAAGCGTTTTTCAAAGGGCTGGGTGCCGCCGCCCCGACCAAGGTGTTGAGTAATCATGACATCGAGAAGCTCGTAGATACCAGCGATGAGTGGATTCGGACCAGGACTGGAATAGAGCGAAGGCATGTCGCGGACGACGACACCAATAC
>JAKPPK010000240.1 GCA_029547385.1 Candidatus Latescibacterota bacterium | reverse complement strand
CACACAGAGGTACACTCTTTCCCTACACGACGCTCTTCCGATCTACGCTCGGGAGACCGGTTTCGGAAACCGCCCTGACAACGATTCTCCAGGCTCTGGGGTTGGATCTGGACGTTCAGACCGAACTGGGGCAGGACGGCGCGCCGCTTTCCGGTGGCGAGAGGCAGCGTCTGGCGCTGGCAAGAGCGTTGATCGGTCAGCCTCCGCTGCTGCTTCTCGACGAACCCACCTCAGCGCTCGATGCGGTGAGTGAGGAACGCGTCGTCGCGCTTCTGCGCTCCCTGAAGGGCAGAACCACGGTTCTGGTGGCAACGCACAGCACTGCCGTCATCAGTGCTGCCGACTGGGTGTTTCATTTGCCTTTCCAATTTGCGACAACCGCTCTGCACAAGGAAACGGTGAGATAATGCGGGTCAAAATGCTCGCGGCCGGATGCGTGTTCGCCCTTTCGTGGTGCACTTCGCCCCGTGCGGATGTGACCTCTCGCTACGCTGCGCAATTTGAGGAAGCCCTCGCCAGCATGGCGATGTCGCCCGCAGACGTGACATTCCGAACAGATCACGTCGAACGGGATTCCTTCCGGCTCCGACGAACGGACGTATTCCTTCTTCACCCCCTCTCCTTCGCCGACTCGCTTGCATCGTTCTCCGCAAGAGCGGGCGAGTTCGGAGGTCCCTCGCCGTATGTCCACCTCGCGGCGGATTGGCTTGATGATCCCCTCCCCCCGTTGTGCGAGCCTGCTGCGCGAGTGCTTGTCAGAGATACAACACGATGCGCACGTGCGTTCAATCGCCTGGCAGGTGCAATCGAACATGCGGCGCGCATTGTTCAAGAGAGCCAGAGCGTTTTCTCTCCGGCGGAACGGGAGTCGCTCTCAACATGGGTAGACAGAGTGCTGTCGGAGGGGGACCCGGACGTATCAGGAGAACAAGTAGACCTGTTCGCGTGGAACGCTGAAGAGCTGGCGGAATTGCAGTGCTCGCGGGCTAATCTTGAACTCGCAAAAAGATGGAGTGGACGGGAAATTCTCCGCGCCGCGAGTTGCGTCGCGTCGGCAGCCTGGGAGTTGCGTGAAGCGCTCATGGAAGCGAAGAACCGGGTGCCCATGCCGTTGCCTGTTAAAACATGGCACACCACCTGCGGACGTATGACCGTGGGAAGCGACGCCCAAGACAACTACACAGGAGATTTCGCGCTCATCGTTGATCAGAGCGGAGACGACACGTACCGCGTGCGGCCTCCCGGTTCTGGCGGCGGGCAGGTGCAAGTTGTCATCGACATTTCCGGCAACGACGTCTACTTCGGAAGCATCGCGGGAAGCACGTTCGGAATCGCGATCTCCCTCGACGTCTCAGGCAATGACACCTACATAGGCGAGGCCTGGACGCAAGGCTCCGCCCGTTTTGGCGCGGCGATCCTGTGGGATGAACGAGGAAACGATACCTATTACGCCAACCGAGCGGTGCAGGGAACGGGTATGTTCGGACTCGGGCTGCTTGTGGACGTGGACGGGAATGACCTCTATCGATCGGGCACCTACGGCCAGGGCTTCGGGGCCACCGGCGGAATCGGCATTCTGGACGATCGAAAGGGAAACGATTCGTACTACGCGGGAGGCGCGACTACTGACGTGTTGCGCTTTGATGACCACTACCTCACCATGGCACAGGGGGTCGGATCGGGCATTCGTCCCGTTGGGTCCGGCGGGTTCGGTTTTCTGATTGATCGGAAGGGGAATGACGTCTACAATGCCGACGTGTACGGACAAGGCGTGGGTTACTGGCTGGGCGGTGGCGGGCTTCTTGACGGTGAAGGGCATGACCGCTACGTGGCGCATCAGTACGCACAGGGTGCCGGAATCCACCTTTCCTCGGGCGCTCTTCTCGATTTCCGCGGAGATGATGTCTATGTGATCAACGGCGTTGGCCAGGGATGTGGGCACGACCTCAGCGTGGGAATCCTCTTCGACGAAACTGGCGACGACGCATTCACCGTGGAAGGCCTCGCTCTGGGTGCCGGGAACGCAAACGGGATCAGCGTGTTCGCGAACGTGAGCGGTCGTGACGCGTACATCGCCCGGCGTGAGGACGTCATGGGATACAGTGATAGACGGCGCGAATATGGTATGATCGGAGTCATGCTCGACCTCGGGGGCGAAGACCGCTATGCAGCACCCTTGGGCGCCAATGACAGGTGGTGGCACCATTCAACGTTCGGGGCCGGAGTCGATCTGGGCTCCGTTTCTCCCTCTTCCGATACCGCGACCGCGGCTGATCTGTCACTCACCGAGGGAGGACACCGCCAGAAGATTGCGGCGACTGCTGAGTCTTTGTTTGTCCAGGCTTCGAACCCGTTTTCCGCGCTCCAGTACCTTGTTGAACCAGCAGAAAACCGACTTGCCGACATGGTGGGGGAATCTGTGACGGCGTTCTGGGCAGGCAAACTCGCCTCAGAAAGCGCGAGGGAACGCTGGGCCCTCGTGCGTATCCATCAGAAGTTGTTTGCCCGAGGGGACCTCAGCAGCGTCCCGATGTTGATCGATTCGCTCGAATCCCCTTCGGGCGCGGCACGTCGTATGGCCGCACATCTCCTAGGCTTTTCGAAGTATCCAGATGCGGCACTGCCGCTGACCGGTCTACTGCGGCACCCCGATTGGAAAACACGGCAGGTCGCAGCCGAAAGCCTGTGGAGGCTGAAAGACACCCGTTCCGAGCCTGCTCTGGTCTCTCTTCTGGAGGATTCAGTTGCGCTGGTCCGACACGCCGCGGCTCTAGCTCTTGGAACATGCGGGACATCACGATCGGACACGGCGCTTGTACGACGCCTGTCGGATGAGAGCCAGATCGTGCGCTACGCCGCGGAGCAGGCGCTCGGGCCAAGGGCAACTGCGCGGCCGCTTTTGCTTCAGATTGCGGGATCGCAAGGTACCTTCGCGGCGATGCATGCCCTGCGCGCGCTTCGCGTCGACACGTCGGACACGTCGTACGCTCCGGTGCTACGTTCGATCATTCGATCGGACGGACACTGGGCGGTTCGGGCAGAGGCGGCCAACAGCATTTCCGCGTTGCGCATGCAGAGTCTGTCCAGCGATCTTCAGGAGGTGAGGATGGACACGCACCATCCCTTTCTCGCCCAGAGGATCGAAGAGGCAATCACCACGCTGAACGGCGCGAACCGGAGAAACGAATGAACGATGACTTTGTGCTGAAAACCGGCGAAAATCTTGAATGCCGTGTGATAGACCGTCGGAATACTGATCTTGTCCCAGCGCTCCGGACCCTTCTCGCGCACAAAGGAGATATCTGGCAGTTCCACCTGGAAGAGGAGTTTGCCGGCCGGATCAAGGATCTGGAAACGCGGTTTTACGTGGGGCTGATTGGCTCGGATCTCGTCGGCAACATCATGACTGTCGAGTTCAAGGGACTTGGAATCATGGGGCATGTGTACACTCCGCCAGAGCATCGTCGCAAGGGAATCTGCGATGTTCTGATGGACTTTCACATGGCCGATTTCCGGGAGCGAAAAGGGAACGCGTTGTACCTCAATACGGGGTTCGAGTCGGCCCCGTTCTTCATTTACCAGAAGCACGGGTACAGGCCGATTCCTGAGGCCCCCGGGTCAATGTGGTGGTCACCCGATTCATGGAGTCCGGACACATTGTGGGACGATCTCGAGCGCCTCAAAATCGCCGAACCTGCGTGGAGGCACTGGCCGTCGGCCAACGTGTTTATGCTGCAGACCTGCCTCCCCGCCGTCCGCAACGTGACGTACGGGAAATTCGGGTGCGCAAACGCCGAAGCCACATTCCTCCACGTGTTGTCGGACCTGCGGAACCCCGAAAAGCGCGTCCAGGCGCGGGTGCTGGAAACGCGCGATGGCCATATGGCCGGTCTGGCTACACTGGCGCCGGAACGGCGGTGGGGTTCCCTCGGGACCACGTACGTGTTCGACCTATGCGTGCACCCCAACGCGGAAGATGTCCCTGAACAGCTTGCGGAGGATTTCCAGTGGCCTGCGGCCCACGTACTGGCGTACGCCGCGGACGATGACACCGCAGCCGTGAACCGATATGCGCAGATGGGATTCCGCCCCCACAGTCACATCGAAAGGTTCTTCGGCACTACCGGACTCCTCATCCTCAGCCGCGAATGAGCGCACCAGCGGGTGGCTCGCAGTCCCAACGCGAGCAGGTGGAAACCCGGGAATCCTTGCGTCAGCGATACGCCTTCCCTACTTTCTTGCATACAGAAGTTGCGTTTGTGGCACCGTTTGCACATTCCCTCAGCGCGATCCGCATCTCCCTGGAGTAATCATGTACCTCCATTTCGGTGCTGTTCTTGCTTTTCTGCTGTTCAGTGCGGTGTTCGTGGCAATCACCTATGGCATCAGCGCACTTTTTCGCCCCGCGAACCCGTCCGCGGAAAAGCTCGCTACGTACGAATGCGGCGAAATCCCTTTCGGGGGTTCGTGGATCCAGTTCAATCTCCGGTACTATCTTATCGCCCTGGTGTTCCTCATCTTCGAGGTGGAGGTGGTGTTTCTGTACCCGTGGGCGGTCGTGTTGCGGACAATAGGTGCATTCGCGTTCTGGGAGATGATCGTTTTCCTCGCCATCCTTCTTGTCGGCTTCGCGTACGTCTGGCGGAAAGGCGACCTTTCCTGGTTCACTCCCTCTGGTTCAGGACACACGGACACCACGTTTTCGGGGAAATGAATACTGTGACACGTTCTGCAGGCTGTCATCGGATGATATGTGTGGAAACCGAGCAGTTCGAAAAGGTGTAAGGGATCTCCCGATGGGCATGCTGGAAGAGAGATTCGATCCGAACATCGTCACCACGACCGTGGACGCCTTCCTGGACTGGGCACGCAAGTCTTCGTTGTGGCCGATGGGATTCGGGTTGGCGTGCTGCGCGATCGAAATGATGGCTACCAGTATGAGCCGGTATGACCTCGATCGGTTCGGAGCATCAGTGTTTCGGTCCTCACCCAGGCAGTGCGATCTCATGATCGTGTCGGGAACGGTGACCCTGAAAATGGCCTCGCGAGTCAAGCGTCTTTACGACCAGATGGCCGAGCCCAGATACGTGATTTCCATGGGCAGTTGCGCGAACACCGGCGGACCATACTGGGAACACGGGTACCATGT
>JAKPPK010000238.1 GCA_029547385.1 Candidatus Latescibacterota bacterium | reverse complement strand
TCTACATTCAAAGTGCTTTTGGGGTCCGAAGCATTTGAATCACGCCCGGAGCGGAGGAAGAACGCATGAATGTTCGGTGGGGAGTGATCGGAGCGGGGGGCGTCGCCCGACGAAGAAGTATGCCGGCGATCCGACAGGCGAAGAATGCCGAACTTGTCGCGCTGATGGTGCGGGATAGGGAGAGAGCGGACGCTCTGGCGAAGGAGTTCTCCGTGCCGCGCGCATACACGGACTGGCGCGAACTCCTTACCGACCCGGAGGTGGATGCAGTCCACATTGCCACGCCCCTGTACCTGCATGCCGAACAGGTGATTGCCGCTGCTCAGGCAGGGAAGCACGTTCTGTGCGATAAGCCGATGGGTATGTCCGCGCTCGAATGTCGGCGCATGACCGAGGCCTGCGCGGCGAACGGAGTCCATCTGCAGGTGTGCTTCCTCATGAGGTTCGGTTCTGTGTATCAGCGCCTCCGAAGGGAAATCCGGGACGGACGCTTCGGAACGGTGCTTGAGGCCAGAGCCACGATTTTCAAAGCGCTCCCGCTTGCTGACGACGCCTGGCGATTGATACCGGAACAGAGTGGTGGCGGGCCACTGATGGACCTCGGAGCACACACCATAGACATACTCACTTTCCTTCTGGGGCCCATGGAGTCGGCGGTAGGGTTTGCGGCTAATCGAGCGACAAACTGGCGGGTGGAAGACACGGTGTCGCTGTTGCTGCGAGCGAGGTCGGGAGCGATTGCCGTGGTGGAGCACAGTTTTTGCGCGAAGGGCGGCGATCAGACGCTCGAGGTGAATGGAACGGAGGCCAGCGCGCTCGTGTCGACGCCGCCGCCGGGAGGAGAAAAGCCATTCCTCAGGGTCGCAGGTCCCCAGGGTGTGGTGAATGAACCGGTGCCTTTTGAGAATTATTACCAACTGCAAATCGAGCACTTCGCGGAATGCCTTTCCGGAAACGTCGCTCCGCTTGCAACGGGCGAGGATGGTATCCACAACCTCGCGGTGATCGAAGCGGCGTATCGTTCGGTTCAGACGAACAGGGTGGAGGCTGTGCAGACATGAAGCGATACGCGCTCCGTGGTGTTCTCGCAGTGGTTCTCGTGACCATGGTCGGGTGTGCTCCGAAACGGGTCGAGCGGCCGCGCGGTCCGCAGCAGCCACCTATGGTTCGGATTCCTGCGGGGGAATACATAATCGGCACTGACGACGGCCCGGAAAACGAACGTCCCGCACACAAAGTGCGAGTCCGTGCGTTCATGATCGACAAGTTCGAGGTGACCAACCGCGCGTATTTACAATTTGTGCGCGAGACCGGGTCCCCGGCACCACCACGCTGGCTTCCCGACAGCACGATTCTGGGTTCCACGGATCGTCTGCCATTCGACGAGCGGGAAGCCGATTTGCCGGTGACGTATGTTTCGTGGCAGGACGCCGATGCGTACGCGCGCTGGCGGGGCTGCAGACTTCCGACGGAAGCGGAGTGGGAAATCGCCGCGCGTTGTTCCACGGCGATGCTCTATCCGTGGGGGAATGATTCTCTCGCCACGGACGGGAAGCACGCGGCAAACACGGGCGGCGAGAGCGACGGATTCCCGGGGCTGGCTCCGGCGGGCAGTTTTGGGAACGGCACATCATGCTGGGGCGCCGAGGATCTCGTGGGAAATGTGTGGGAATGGACAGCGGATTGGTACATACCGGCAGCGTACAGGGAAGCTTCACCGACCGGATTCGCGGAGGTGGTTTCAGATAGTCTCTTTCGACAGCGGGTGATACGGGGAGGTTCATGGTTCGATCCACCGGGGCGTGTGAAAGCGACGACGCGCACTGGTTTTGACCCATCTTTCCGGAGTGACATTATCGGGTTTCGCTGTGCCCGCGATTCTGAATAGGTTCTCCCCAAGATGAAGGACGACGCACCGCTCCTGAGCTTCTGGGACCACCTCGAGGAGTTGCGGTGGCGCATCGTCAAGTCCATCCTTGCGCTTCTCATCGGCGGAATCGTTTCGCTGTTCTTTTCTGATCGCATTCTCGCGCTCCTGCTGCTCCCGCTTGACAAACTCCAGGGGACCGTTCGCCTCGTCAATCTCTCCCCCCTGAGCATGGTCATGGTTCGCCTGTACATTGCCATCATCGCGGGGCTTCTTGTGGGCCTGCCGGTGATAGTGTACCAGGCGTGGTCCTTCGTTGCGCCCGGTCTGTATCCACACGAGCGCAGGGCGGTACCCTGGGTTCTGATAAGCACGTTTCTGCTCTTTGTGATTGGCGCATCCCTCTCCTATACGATCATGCCTTTTTTGTTCAGGGTCCTCGTCGAAGCCGGTTATCAGGGCATCGAGAATTTCTGGAATATTCGTGAATACATGGGATTTCTGTTGGGATTCATGGGTGCCTTCGGCGTCGTGTTCGAAATGCCGGTGGCCGTATACATTCTGTCCGTCGTAGGGATCGCGACGCCGGCAGGTCTGCGCCGATCGCGGAAATACGCCATCGTCCTCATCTTCGTCGTCTCCGCCGTGCTCACGCCTTCCCCGGACCCGTTCAGTCAGATTGCGATGGCAGTCCCTCTTGTGGCCCTCTTCGAGGTCAGCATCGGCGTATCCGCACTTGTGCACCGTCGCAAAAAACGTCGCAGAGAAGCTGCAGAATCGGAAAACGCTCAGTAGGTGGGGCGGGCAGTTTGTCCGCGTTTGGTTTATCGGCGCATGAGTGGTATTTTCTACTTCTTACGCACGACGAATACCCTTACCGCACCGCGTTACTGGAGCAGGGAAATGGGCAGAATACTTCCTGTCCGTCTTGGAGTCAATCTCGATCACGTCGCCACCGTCCGTCAGGCGCGGAAAACGACAGAACCGAGTCCGGTGCAGGCAGCTCTGCTGGCCGAACTCGGCGGAGCCGACCAAATAACGATTCACCTCCGTGAGGACCGGCGGCATATTCAGGATGATGACCTCGAACTCATGCGCCGCGTGACGCAGCTTCCGATCAATCAGGAAATGGGCGTGACCGAGGAAATGCTGGGTATCGCACTCCGAATTCACCCGAATGTCGCGTGCCTGGTACCGGAAAAGCGCGTTGAAGTCACGACTGAAGGTGGGCTGGACGTCGTCGGCAACCGCGAACGGGTTGCGCGCGCCATGGAACGGCTCCATGCGGCAGGTATTGCGGTGTCATTGTTTATCGATCCGGACCCTGCGCAAGTTCGAATTGCTGCGGAACTGGGTGCGGAAGCGATTGAGCTTCATACAGGCGAATACGCCAACTCCCGGGATGCGGAACAGGCCACACAACTCCACCGGCTGGAAGCTGCCGCCGTTCTGGGATGTGATCTTGGTCTGGAAGTCCACGCGGGCCACGGCCTGACATACCAGAACGTGTCACGTGTTGCGTCAATTCCGCAGATCGTCGAACTCAATATCGGTCATTCCATTATCGCTCGCGCGTTGTACGTAGGTCTCAGGCAGGCCGTCGCCGAAATGCGCACGCTGCTTGCCGAGGCCCGGAATGAGGCGCGCCTGAATTCCTTGTCTGACAAGTAAGGAGTTGCCACGCATGCCACGTGGGTTGCAGATCAGAATTGCCCTGTTGCTGGTGATAATTGGCTGGGCTGTCTACCAGCTTTACCCGACGTTCGTGTTCTGGCCGCTGACGGTGCAACAGCGCCAGGCTCTGCAGTTGACCGACAAGGCGAAGTTCGATGATTTGCAGATGCGCGCGATCAAACGGGGCCTTGACCTGCAGGGAGGTGTTTTTCTCGTACTCGAGGTGGACCCGGCCCGCACGATGACCGGAGGGGCGCTTGCAGACGCCGTGGAAGGAGCGAGGCGCGTCATCGAACAGCGCGTAAATCAATACGGCGTTTCTGAAGCGAACGTTCAGAAAATCGGTGAGCGGCGGATCATAGTCGAATTGCCCGGTCTGGACAACATTGAAGCCGCGATGCGCCTTGTGGGACGTACCGCGCTTCTCAAGTTCAACCTCCTGAGGCCCGTATCAGAACGCGACGAGGTTGTGAAACGTATCGACGCAGTTTTGCCCCAACTGCTTTCCGGGGTAGTAATCGACACCACAGCTTCCGTTGATTCCTCTGCCGCCGCTGCCGCAACACCGGCATCTCGCGCGGCTACGGATTCAACTCCCGCATCGCAAGGCGAGTTGTTCGGCGGTGCCCGGCAGCCACAGACCGCCCAGACAGGCGTGGCACGAGCCGACTCTGCACGCGAGAATCCGCTCAAAGGACTCACATCGTTCAGCGGCTTGCTGAATGTCGGGCCGGGCAACGACTACTACGTGTCCACGGTGAACAAGCCGAAAGTCGAAGCAGTATTGTCATTGATTGCCGAAAAGAACCCCGGCCTTATTCCCTCGGCGGGGGAGTTTCTGTTCGGCAAGGAAGAATTGATCAACGGGCAGTACGTAACCCCGCTCTACTACGTCTCTTCCAACGCCGAGATGACCGGCGCCAGCGTGAAGGATGCGCAGGTCTCCCAGGGGTCCAACCTCGACATTGAACAGGCGGGACGTCCCGTCATCAATTTCGAGGTAAAAGAGGATTCGGTTCGCCTGTTCTCAGCGCTCACCCGGCGCAATCGTGGCGAACGCATGGCAATCATTCTGGACAATGTGGTGTATTCAGCGCCAACCATTCAGGCGCACATCACCGACGGGCGATCCATCATCACCGGCATGGCGGACAAGGAGGAGGCGCGGAGTCTCGCTATTGCGATTCGGTCGGGAGCTTTGCCCGCCGAGGTTCAGGTCCAGGAACAGCGCTATGTTGGACCTTCGCTCGGAACGGATTCCATCGAATCAAGCCTCAGAGCGTCGATGATAGCGGGTATCGCGATCATTGCCTTCATGGTGTTGTACTATCGCCTGGGCGGGGCGATGGCGGTGGTCAGCCAGACACTGAACCTCTGCCTGGTCATGGCCAGCCTTGCGGCGTTGCATGGAACGCTGACTCTGCCGGGCGTCGCTGGACTGATCTTGACGCTGGGAATGGCGGTCGACTCGAACGTCCTGGTTTTTGAGCGCATGCGCGAAGAGAGCAACAGCGGGAAATCACCGCGCGCGACAATCGAATCCGGCTTCAAAAATGCTTCGAGCGCCATCTGGGATTCCAACATCACGACCCTTATCAGTGCGATCGTGCTGTACCAGTTCGGAACCGGTCCTGTTCGCGGCTTCGCGCTCGTTCTTGCGATCGGTATCGGGGGTACTGTCTTCGCCGCGCTGTTCATCACCCGCCTGTTCTACGATCTGTATGCGTATTTCGGGAGGCTCCGTACTATTTCACTAGGAATACCCTTCCTGAAGAATCCTCACTTCCAGTTCCTGAAATGGCGAAAACCGTGGTTCATTGGCTCCGGTATTGTTCTGGTTGTCAGTGTGGCCAGCATTCTGACCGTCGGCTTCAACTGGGGAGTGGATTTCACGGGAGGTACTCGTCTCGCCGTTCGCTTCGTTCCACCCGTCAAACCCGGCGACGTCAGAACTGCTCTCAGACGGGTTCCCGTTGGCAACCGCGTGCTGGATCTCTCACAGAGCGAAATAAAAACCGTTGACGAGGCAACGGATCTTCTCATAACAGTGAAGCAGATTTCCAACATCGAAGCGGCTGCAGTGGACAGCGCGTTGCGGATTCGACTTTCTACCGCCTTTCCCGCAAACACAAAAGGGGATTGGGTGCTGAACGCGGAATCCGTTGGCCCGAAGGTGGGGTCCGAGCTGAAGAGCTCGGCCATCTACGCGGTGCTGTTCTCTCTGATCGGGATCCTCATCTACCTGTCTTTCCGTTTCGAGTGGATCTACGCAGTCACGACGACAGCGTCGCTGTTTCACGACGTTCTTCTCGCGCTTGGCATTTTTGCGCTGATCCGGCACGAAGTCACGCTGTCAGTGGTAGCGGCAGTCCTGACGATGGTAGGATACTCCCTGAACGACACGATTGTGGTATTTGACCGCATTCGTGAAGGCCTGCGAATACACGGCAGAAGGCTGACATTCGGCGAGATACTGGACAAATCGATCAACGAAACACTTACACGGACCATCATAACGAGTGGCACCACTCTTCTGGCCGTCGTTGCGCTGCTCATTTTTGCCGGACAGACCCTGAAAGACTTCGCCCTCGTTCTGTTCATCGGGGTTCTCACCGGTACATATTCGTCCATCTACATCGCTGGCGCGCTGGTGTTCGAGTGGCAAAACCGGCAGCAGAGCCGGGCGGCCGAGACGGCGAGGAAACGGGGCGCTTCTGCGGTCAACAAGACAAAAAAGAGCGCCACGGCGTAGGCGGCGAACAACGGGCGTGCCCGCCTCTGCAACTATGGCGTAACTCTGTCTTTTTGGCGCAACTGTCTCGCTTGTGGTTCATCGGGCATGTATTTTGCCCTTTTGACCCTCTCGATTTTCCGTGTTGCTTACGCAGCGTTGCGGGTATGATGTGAAGGAAGGGCATCTCCGGCAATCGGCCCGAAATGGTTAATTAGAAAGGGAATTGAGCTCGATATGCCTACCTACGAATATCAGTGTGAATCCTGCGGTCACAGATTTGAGCGGTTTCAATCTATTAAAGCCGATCCTTTGTCCGAGTGCGAAATCTGCAAGGGGAAAGTTCGGCGACTGATCTCTGCAGGCGGCGGCCTCATCTTCAAGGGATCGGGTTTCTACATTACGGATTACCGCAGCGAAGGTTACAAGGCACAGTCCAAGCGCGATAACGGGGGTGATTCGAGTACCTCCTCGACGGTGACGTCAAAAGAAACCACGGCGAAAACGACGACGTAACGTGGCCATGTCGCGTGCAGGAAAAAGCACTTCTCCTCTCGCATGCGGTCTTCCCCGGAGAGAAAGAGAAATGAATCGGGTATCCGTGTTGGCAACGTGTGCGTTGTTCGCGGCAACGATGATGGCCTGCGGACGCAGCCCGGAGGCGTTGTTGAAAAAGGGCAACGCGGCCCTTCTTGAGACGACCAAACCGCAACCCGACACCGCAACCATCGATGACGGGGTGAAGGCGTTGCGGGAGTTCACAACCAGACATATGGGTCACGAGCATGCGGACAGCGCGTACTACCTTCTGGGCATGATCTACGGCGCGACGCAGAGGAATGCGGAAGCGGGGGAAACCTTCATGACACTGGTCCAGAATTTCCCCACCAGTCGGTTGCGTCCGAAAAGCCTGATCCTGGCGTCGCAGGCGTACGAAAACGTAAAAAAATACGGCCACGCCAAGCAGTGCATGCAGACTCTTATGGCGGAATACCCGGACCACGAGTTCGTAAAAGGCGGGTCAGCCAAATGGCTTTTCCTGAACATCGGGAAAGAACCGGAAGCGTGGGATCAGAGCTTCATCTCGGACTCATCAACGGCACGCGCGTCGACCCGGCCCAGGTGAGTTACACTGGTGTTGTACCGCACAGGGGTATTTTGCACGTACCATTGCTCTCGCTGTGCGTAGTGCTTCTTCTCGCCGTCGGAGACGCGTGGCCGGCGGATGACATACGCATCGAGGCGCAACTCGACCGGGGTACCGTCGCGCTTGACGAAACGGCCACGCTGGTGGTAAAAGCGGAATGGGAGGGGCCTTCGGATAGATTCGCACTCGTAATACCGCAGGCACCGCGTGTCCACAACCTGATCGTGATTGGTAGTAAACGTGGAACGCGCTCCTGGGCGGATGAGAAGGGGGAACACTCTGCGCAGGAGTTCTCCTACGTTCTTCAGCCGGAATCTGAAGGAAACGCGGCCGTCGGTGCGATTCGCGTGCAATTCACCACGCCTGAAGGCGCGTCAGGCGATCTGGTAACCCAACCGTTGCAGTTGCGCGTCGGAAGTCCCGTGCACACGCGGTGGTGCTTTTCGTGGGGAGATGTCGGAGGCCTCGTTGTCCTCGCGGGTCTGGCCGGATATGCGGGATGGCGCCGCTGGAAGAAGAAAACCGTGCGGGAAACCGCATCGTTGAGAGGCCAGAAGGATCCGTTCGCGGCGGCCCTTTCAGAGATCGCTTCTGCCCGAAAAGCAGGAAATCGGAAAGCGTTTTACGGTGCCGTTCTTTCTCTCCTGAGGCAGCTGACGAACGAACGAACGGGTGTCCCGACGGCGGCGCTTGGTGCGCGGGATCTCGTCCCGTTTGCGGACCGACTTGTTTCCGATGAGAGTTCCGCGGAACGGCTTCGTGATTTGTTGAGCCGCATCGACACTATCCTGTATGCTCCAGCGACGGATGATTTGGATGCGGACATGGACGTGACGGAGCTCTTTGTGAGGAATTTGGTGAGCGAGAACCAGATCGGGAAAAGGGAACGCAAGGATGCCTCTTGATAGCCACATTCAGGAGATTCATGCGGAAATCGAACGCGAAAGCGAGTTCGTGGAACGCATCGTGTCCGAAATCGGCAAGGTGATTGTCGGCCAGCGCACGATGGTTGAGCGGATGCTGATCGGACTGCTTTGCGACGGGCATATTTTGCTGGAGGGCGTTCCCGGGCTGGCCAAAACGCTGGCAGTAAGCAGTCTGGCCCGGACGATACATGCGAAGTTTCAGAGGATTCAGTTTACGCCCGACCTTTTGCCCGCCGACGTGGTAGGAACACCTGTCTATGAGCAGAAGAAGTCGACGTTCACGGTGAAGAAAGGACCGATTTTCGCGAATATCGTGCTTGCGGATGAAGTGAACCGCGCACCCGCGAAAGTTCAGAGTGCCATGCTGGAGGCGATGCAGGAACACCAGGTGACCATCGGCGACCAGACATTCGCCCTTGAGGATCCTTTCCTGGTTCTCGCCACGCAGAACCCGATTGAGCAGGAAGGAACATACCCCCTGCCTGAGGCACAAATTGACCGGTTCATGCTGAAAGTGGTGGTAACCTACCCCTCCAAGGCAGAAGAACGTCAAATACTCGACAGAATGACCGAAGGCGATGTTCCGCACGTGAATGAAGTTGTCGAACCGGCGGACATCATCCGCGCCCGGCAACTGGTTCGTCGCATTTATATGGACGAGAAAATCAAGAATTACATAGTCGAGATCGTGTGCGCGACCCGAAAACCGGCAGAATACGGCCTGGCGGATTACACCGATTTTGTCGATTATGGTGCTTCTCCGCGCGCAACCATATGGCTCGCTCTCGCGTCGAAGGCTCACGCATTTCTTCGTCACCGGGGATATGTTACCCCGGAGGACGTCAAAGCCATCGGGATGGATGTTCTCCGGCACCGTGTCATTCCTACCTACGAGGCAGAGGCGGAGGAAGTGACCGCGGAAGCAATCGTCACCAAGGTCTTCGATTCCGTTGAAGTGCCATGATCCAGAAGGAAATCCTGAAAAAGGTCCGTCGGATCGAAATCCAGACACGTCAGGTGGTTAACACCCTTTTGAGCGGCGAATACCATTCCGCGCTAAAAGGGCAAGGGATGGAATTTGCCGAGGTGCGGGAGTATCAGCCCGGCGATGACGTCCGCAGGATTGACTGGAATGTGACGGCGCGCATGCGTCGTCCTTTTGTGAAGATATTCGATGAGGAACGAGAGCTGACGGTGATGCTGATGGTGGATGCATCGTCGTCGGGTGATTTTGGATCGGTAGAGCAGACGAAGAACCAGATCGCTGTGGAGTTGTGCGCCCTTCTCGCGTTCAGCGCCACCAAGAACAACGACAGGGTGGGTCTCATAGTATTCACTGACAGAGTCGAGAAGTTTGTTCCGCCCAAAAAGGGACGAAAGCATGTTCTGCGGGTGATACGAGAGCTTCTTGCGCAGTTTTCCCGAACGGAAACCAGTGAGCCGCGACCTTTCCGCAGTCGGCCGCACCCAGTAATGGGTGGCCTCGCAAGTCTGGCGATTGTCGCGGCCGCTGCTTCGATGATTTCGGCGATTGGTATCCCCGAGACGACCTACCAGTGGCTTGCGGAGACGGTAATTTCCATTCTGGGTGCCGCCGGCGTGGGCGTGGTTTCGTGGTGGGCATTCCGCACGTACGGGGCTGACAAGGGACGCGGCACCGACATCGCCGGGGCGCTTGATTTTCTGAATCGCGTCATGACGCGTCGCGGGGTGGTCTTCCTGATAAGTGATTTCCAGGCGGCAGGTTTTGAGAAAGCGCTGAAGGCTGCCCGACGAAAGCAGGATGTCATTGCGATCACGCTTACGGACCCGCGCGAGGTCACACTGAAGGGAGCCGGGTTGCTGGCTCTGGAGGATCCGGAGACAGGAGAATCCGTGGTTGTGGATTCGTCAGGCAAACGTTTCCGGGACTGGTACGAACAGCAGGCGCGAACAAGGCATGCTCAACGGAAACGGCTGTTCCGCACCACTGGGGTTGATTGTGTAGACGTGTGGACGGACACGTCCTATGTGGACCCTCTTGTGAGGTTCTTTTCGGCGCGTGCCAAGCGAATGTGAAGCTCGCGTTTCCTGCGACCGGCGCGGCGTGTTGTCTGCGACGTGGAGAACGACCTGCTTTTCGCGTGTGTGAAGGGTGCGAACGGCGGGTACCGATGGGAGATCTGGATGAGATACATCAGGGTTCTTTTGGTGATCGGCCTGATTGCCTTCGGCACGGGCTGTTCAAAATCTGGCGTTGACCCCGAGAAGCAGCGTGTTTTTGCGACCGAACTTCTGAACCGGGAGCTCTACGCCGAAGCCATACGTGCCTTCGACAAGTACCTGGAAATGCCGGCCGTGTCTGACAGGGACCGCGTGGACGCGATGCGCAAGCTGGCAGACGCGCTGTTCGACAGAGCGAACGATTACCACTCAGCGCTCGTGTATTACCTCAGATTACGGGTTTTCGCCCCAGATTATCCTGAGATGAATGAAGTCCGCGCACGGCTTGTCACATGTTTTGAACGAACCGGACGGAGTGCTGACGCATCCCTGATGCGGCGAGAGATTGCCCAGGGGAAGACTTTGCCGCCCGATTCGTTGGCGGGGCCGGTCGTGGCGGAGTTCGGAGGCAGGAAGATTTCGGAACGGGAAGTGCTGCGCGAACTGGAACAGCTTCCCCCGGAATTGCGTCAACAATTCAGCACCATGGAGCGGAAACGGGAACTCCTGCGCCAGGTGGTCGGCAGGGAGATCCTTTATGAGATGGCAGTGAAGAGGGGATATGCCGATAGTCCCGAGTTCCAACTCCAGCTTGATCGCATCAGGCGCGATATGCTTGTTCAGCGGATTGGTGAAGAACAACTCGGGAGCCTTCCGGACATAACGGAAGCGGACGTGCGGCGTTTCTACGAAGAACATCAAGCCGAACTGCCTCGCGTTCCGGGTGGAGGCGTTCCAAGCCTCCAGCAGATCCGACCCCAGATCGAGATGGCGGCACGCCAGGCGAAGCAACAGGAAGCCTTCCAGCGGCTCGTGGACCAGCTTTTCGCCAGCCAGGAAGTCAAGCTGTACCCTGAACGCATGAGATGACGGAAGATTGTCTCTCCGGAAATCCGGGGAAAACGGGAAAAAACATGGATGAGCTTCACTCGTTTGCAACCTATCCGACACAGGAGGGAGCGAATTGATCGAAGTCCGAGGTCTCACCAAGAAGTACGGGACATTCACTGCGGTGGACGATATCAGTTTCACCGTGGAAAAGGGGCAGATCCTTGGGTTCCTTGGGCCCAACGGGGCAGGCAAAACGACGACCATGCGGATTCTCACTGGTTACCTGCCTCCAACCTCCGGAACTGCACTGGTTGCGGGCTACGATGTCCAGGAACAGTCGATGGAGGTGCGCAGGCGCATCGGTTACCTGCCGGAGTCTCCGCCCCTTTACAACGACATGACTGTCCGTGAATACGTGGATTTCTGTGCGGCGTTGAAAGGCGTACCCCGAAATAAGCGTGCAGAGGCCGTGTCTGCCACGCTCCAGAAGTGCGGGCTCGAAGACAGGGTCAACCAGCTCATAGGGACCCTCTCCAAAGGCTATCGTCAACGGACCGGCCTTGCCCAGGCGCTGGTGCATGACCCGGAGGTGCTCATACTTGATGAGCCGACGATTGGCCTTGATCCAGCCCAGATCATCGAAATCCGGGAGCTGATCAAGGGGCTTGCCGGTAATCACACGGTCATTTTGAGCACGCACATATTGCCGGAAGTGAGTGTGACCTGCCAGGCTGTCGCGATCATTCACCAGGGCAAGCTGTGCGCTGCGGATTCACTGGAAAACTTGACCCGCGTCCACGGCGAATCGCTGGAGGAGATCTTCCTCCGTGTGATCAGTAGCGACGTGGAGGAGGCTGCGGCGTGATGAAAGGAACATGGACCGTTTTCGTCAAGGAGCTCCGGTCGTACGTGCACTCTCCCGTCGCGTACGTCATGGCATTTGTCTTTCTGATTCTGTGCGGGTATTTCTTCCAGGACGCGATGAATTTCCTCAATCGCTACACGACTGACTATCCCATGCGATATCAGCAGGCCCAGCAGATGCGGCGGGATCCGCCTCCTCCTCCCAACGTCGACATTGTGGTGATTCGCCGGACGTACAGTGTGATGGCGTTCCTGCTGACGTTCATTATGCCGATCCTGACGATGCGCCTGTATTCGGAAGAATACCGTAACGGCACGATCGAACTTCTTTTCACCTCGCCCGTGACACCGGGGCAGACGCTGGCAGGGAAGTTCCTTGCGTCATTTGCACTGTACGCGGGTATCCTGGTGCTCACGCTGAACTTTGTCGTGTTTGCGTACCTGTATGCGGAGGAGGGGGTACGGCCTGATACCGGGTTAATACTCAGTTGTTATCTGGGCCTTCTTTTCCTCGGCGCTTCATTCATTTCGGTGGGTGTATTCGCTTCCGCGTTGACGGAAAATCAGATAGTCGCCGCTGTAGTGAGTTTCAGTGTCTTGCTCATGTTCCTTGTCATCGGTGCGGCGGCGGACTACGTTGGCAACTACTCAGCCGCGGAATTCCTCAGATATCTTGCCGTCAACGGGCATGCAGACTCGTTCCTGCGCGGTGTGATTTCGCTTCGCGACATCGTCTACTACATAACCTTCATCGGGTTCATGTTGTTGCTCACGAACCGGGTGTTGGAATCGCGAAGGTGGAGGCTGTAAATGGTGCGATCGATTCCTATCCCGTTTATTGCTCTGGTGGGTTTGCTCCTCGCCGTTGATGGCATGGTTGCGTGGCTTGCCAGCGCCACGGTGTGGGGTTGGGGGATTCCCTGGGCGGTCGGAACAGGCCTGTTGCTGGGTGCATTCCTTTCGCGGCTGGGGATTCGAAAATCCGTCGCGTTTGCCGCTGCGCTCGTGGTTTTGATTGCCCTTTGCGCGATCATCTACGTGAAAGGCGAGGTGATCGGCGCATTCAAGCTCGACAGCATCACGGCTATTCTGTTGTTCCTCGGTTTGTTCGTGGGAGAAGTTGGCGTGGGCATCGCATCGGTATTGACTGGCCGGGCGAGTGCACAAGGGGCCAACTTCTGGGTGTACGTAGTGAGCGCGCTCGCGATTGCAGTGGTGCTCAACTACCTCACAAACCGGCACGTGCGGACGACGTACGACATTACGCAAGCGCAGCTGGAAAGTCTTTCAGATCAGACTCTGGCGAAGATGAAGGGATTGAGAAAGGATGTGCACCTCTTTGCATTCATCCGGGACTCTGATCCAAATCGTCCCGGGTACGCAGAGATGCTCAAGAAATACGCGGCTGCATCACGCTATTTCACATTCGAGTTCGTTGATCCGGACAAATACCCTGACATCGCCGCTCGGGAAAACATTAACCCCAACGACATCACCATCATTGTCAAATGTGAGGACCGGCGGGAGCTGGTTCTTGGGCCCGAGGAGCGCGACCTGACAACTGCAATAATCAAGGTGACGCGCCCCGGCCAGAAGAGAATCTATTTTTCGATGTGGCACCAGGAACGCACGCTGGAAGGAGAGATGGGTATGTTGGCCAATCTTCTCCGCCAGTTGAATTACGCGACTGCGCCGTTGAAGCTTATTGATTCCGACGTTCCTCCGGATTGTGCTGTGCTGGTTATTCCCGGACCAAAAGCGCCATTCGCACCGGTGGAAATCAGCCGGATCGAACGGTATCTGGCGGAAGGTGGAAGTGCTCTTGTCCTGCTGGATCCGGATTCGATCGAAACCGGTCTGGAAAACGTTGTTGCCAGATGGGGTGTTGTTGTGCACCCGAACATGGTCATCGAGCGTCAACGCGGACTGGTTCCCTATGCAGGCGGTCTGTACATGGGGGAACAGCAGTCTATGTACGCGCGTGCGATGAAATATGAGCCTTCGCACGCCATCGTTGCCGATCTCGAATCGAAGGGCATTGCGACGGGGTTCTACCAGGTTCGGGAGATCACGTGGACAGGCGCAAACCCTACGCTGGCGTGTACTGGCACTCCGATTGTTTTCGCGGGCTCACGAACGTCGTTCGCGATCACGGAGGTGAAAGAGGCGTTGCGCAACCCGCGGCAGGCGCACAGCGCAGAGGGCAAGCCGTCGGGTCCCTTCTCGGTTGCCGTGGCGGCGACCGCTCCCCCGTCGGTGTCGACCGGCGTGGAAGGTGCGAAAACGCGGCTTGTTGTGGTCGGCGATGCAGATTTCGCGACCGACAGGGTCGTGAGCCAGGAACGGGGCAACGTGGATTTCATGCTCAACTGCATTACATGGTTGAGCGAAGACGAAGACCTGATTACGATCCATTCAAGGGAGCCGGGCTACAAACCTATCGTCATGACCGCGAGCCAGGGGACTTTCATGTTCCTGTTCTGCGTCTGGCGGTACCCGGCGATGGTGTTCGTTGCCGGTCTCTTGATCTGGTGGTACCGGCGGAGTCGTGGCCCCGGCAAGGATAATTGAACGCAGAAAACCGGACGGTGATCAGCGGAGCGGGGTGCGAATGAATCGCACCCCGCGACCTGTTGACGCGATCTCTGAACGCGCGGTCCATGCACTAAGGCGGAGAAGAACGGCATGAAGAAGTGGATCAGGACTATCATTCTGGTCGTAATAGCGCTCGCGCTCGGATTCTGGGCGTATTTTGGCGAGCGTCATCTGGATAAGATCGCGCTGGAAAAGCGTCTGGAGCAGAAAATCACGCACATCCCGACGGAAAAGATCGCGGGGTTCACCCTGATTATCAACAATCCGAATGCGCCGAAACCTGATACAACGGTTGTGGAGCGAGTGGGCTCGGATGAGTGGCAGATCGTCCACCCAATCCTGTGGCCGGGCGAGAGCACGGAATGGCGTGCTCTCGCGCAGAACCTGCCAAGAGCCTGGAAACAGCGGGCGTGGAAATCCTCTCCTGACAGTGTTGCATTCTTCGGTCTGAAGCCTCCACTTGTTCGGCTGATCATCAAGCCTGTAGACAGCGCGATGCGACCGGACACTCTGGACATAGGCAAAGCCACACCGACCGATAACTTCTGTTATGTAAAATATCCTCGGAGTGACTCAATCTATACGACAGACGTCATTCTTGTTTCTTCCACCCTGAAATCCCTGCACACATTGCGAGACAAGTCAGTGACGCCTATTGAACCATCTCTCGTACAGCGAGTAACCGTGAAGAGGGGTGGCAGGGACTCGATGGTGATCGAACGCCGCGGCAATCTCTGGTGGATGACCTCTCCGTTGGAACGGTCAGTGGATCGGGACACCGTGAACGCGCTGTTGAAAGAAGTCCAGATGTCCCGTGTGGCGGTCTTCCACGATACGCCTGCTGCGATGGGAACGTACGGTCTGGATCGACCTGTGGCAGAGGTCGAGTTCCTCATGGCATACCAGGGACGTCTGGCCAGACGGACACTGCTTCTTGGTTCGAAAGTTCCAAATGTTCCGAACGAGCAATCCGGGGGGCAACCGGTGTACTACGTCAAGGATGCGGACCGGCCGCCCGTGATGGAAGTTCCGGGAGGGCTTGGGTACAACCTGAAACGGCCGATGGAGTTCTACTGGGATCGGCACCTCGCGGTTTTCGAGAGACGTGATATCAACCGGGTCGAACTCGTGACTCCTGAGCGGACGGTGGCCATGTCTGCTGATACACTTGCCAACTGGCGGTTCGAGAGCCCGCTGTCCGGCGGAGTGAAGCGGTGGCAGGTGAATGGCATCGTGGCAAATCTCGACATGGCACGTGTGAAACAATTCGTTGAAAGGCCGGTTGCCGCCACGGGGCTGGATAGGCCTCGCCTCAGTGTCCGCCTGTACCACGACAACGAGTTGAAAGCGTCAGTGGATTTCGGAGCACCGCACGGTGGACTTGTTTTTGCCAAGGGGAGCAACAACAACAGCCCGGTTCTGGTCGATCAACAGACGATGGCTCTTTTCACGCTGAGTGTCGACGATCTGAAAGAACTGCCGATTCCGCCTCAATGATGTTCTGGCAAGCGGGGACTGTCATCAGAAGGACGGTGCCACGGCAGACAGCAGCAGTATGCAACAGGGGGTGCGATCTATCGCGCCCTCTTTTGCTGAAAAAGGTTTGCACTTACTCTGGCAGGGTCATGCCGATGTCATGGGTTCACCGGGTGAGTCTGGCTGCACTTGTTGGGATATTTTTCTGCGCCGGTACCTGCCCGGGTTTCGTCGAAGTTGCTGCTCGTGTGGATACCGGTGCCGTCCTGATCGGGGATGTCATCACGTACGAGATTCTGGTAACCTACGACGATACCATTCTGGTAGAGAAGCTTCCCCACGGGGTCAACCTTACCGCCTTCCACATCAGGGATTACCGGGCCATTCCAAAAACGAAGCTTGCCAACGACCTGTGGCAAGAGGGTGGGCAGTACCGCATTTCGGTGTACCGTCCCGGCCTTTACGTAATTCCGCCCGTTCCCGTGCGATACCATGGCAGGTCCGGGCAATCGGGGGAGCTGATTACACAACCGATCACGGTCGAAGTGAAAAGCATGGGCGTGACCGAGGAGGATACGTTACGTGGCATCAAAGGGCCGAAGTCCGTTCCGGTTCGGTTCCCGATCTGGATCTGGGGTATGCCCGCGGTGATGATTCTGGCGGGAGTCGCGGTGCTTTTTGCGGTGAAGCGTCGAGGACGAAAGAGCACCACGGCGGTAGAACCCCCCGCAACCATCGTTCTTGATGAGGTCGCGGAATTCGATCGGATTCCCGCTGCGGATCTGGTTCGGTCAGGAGATCTCAAGCTCCTCTACACGCTTGTGTCCGATGCAATGCGGCGGTACCTCGCGAGAAGATACGGCGTCAACGCGATGGAGCTCACGCTCCACGAACTCGCTCTGTCTCTGGAATCCGTCGGTGCGGACGCGAATGATGTTGGGGACATGATTTCGTTCCTGGAGCGGTGTGACCTCGTGAAATTCGCGCGATTTATTCCCGCACACGACGAGGTTGAAACGCTTATCGAACGCGCGAAGAACCTGGTTCGGCAGACGCAGGTCTCAACCGTCGCGGCAGTGTCGGAAACGAGTCCGGACAACGCCGCTGACGATAGAGACGGTGAGGGGAGTACGGCTGTATGACCTTCAGCCTCGCCAGTCCGTGGTGGCTTCTCCTTCTCATAGTCCTGCCGTTACAGGTGTGGTGGCACACGCGTGGCACGCACTTCACGAACGCGGTGCTACGGCTTCCTTCGGCGACGTCACTCAGGCAGTTCAGGCCGTCAACTCGAGTCAGATTGCGGCACGTTGTGCTGGTACTGCAGATTTTGGGAGAACTCATACTGATTGTGGCCCTTGCGCGTCCCCGATCCGGAAAAGTCGAGCAGCGTGTCATTTCTGAGGGCGTTGACATCGTTCTCGCGCTGGATGTCAGTGGGAGCATGCAAGCCTTTGACATGGGTAACCGGGAGCGGATAGACGTTGCCAAGGAAGTGACTTCTCAGTTCATCGATTCACGCGCCTCCGACCGACTTGGAATGGTGGTATTTGCGGGGCAGAGTTACACCCAGTGCCCATTGACGGTGGATTACGGTATCCTGAAGAACCTCCTGGCGCAGGTGAGCATCCGCATGAATGAGACCATTCCCGATGGTACGGCGATCGGGATGGCATTGGCTACGGCAACGAATCGACTCAGAAAGAGCACTGCTCCGAGCAAGGTGATCGTCCTGCTCACCGATGGGAGCAACAACGCGGGGATCATAGACCCTCTGACCGCTGCGGAAGCGGCTGCACAACTGGGAATCAGAGTGTACGCCATCGCGGTTGGCGTCACCGGGCGCGCGCCGATTCGCGTTCGCGATCCTCTTTTCGGGGAACGTATCGAATTCATGGAGGACAGCATCAACGAGGACGTTCTGCGGGAGATTGCCGCTATCACGGGCGGGCGCTTTTTCCGTGCGACGTCTCAGACGGCTTTGCAGGAGATCTACCGGGAAATCGGCATGATGGAGAAGACGGAGGTGGCAACGCTCCAGATTCCTCGTTTTGCGGAGTTGACCTTTGTCTTTCATCTGATACCCTTGGGGTTGGGATTGCTGATCCTCGGCTCCTTCCTGCGCTTCACTGTGTTCAGGACGATCCCATGAAGTGGTGGAGTACGGAACTGTGGACATCCTGATAAGCCTTGTTACTCAACTCTGGCGGGATCCGGAATGGCTTTGGGGGCTGCTTCTCGTTCCCATAGTTCCCCTTGCGTATTTCGTGCTGGAATGGCGTGTGCGTTCACTGATTACCCGTCTCGGTAACCTCGACGTTCTCACACGATCGGCAATCGAGGTCAGCACCCGTCTGAGGATGGTTCGCCTGTGTCTGTTCAGCGGGGCAATTGCTTTCGGCTTTGCCGCAGCGGCCAGGCCACAGTGGGGATCATCAACCGAAATCGTTCACAGCACCGGGCTGGATATTGTGCTTCTGCTCGACACATCGCTTTCAATGCTCGCGGAGGATTTGAAACCCAACCGGCTGGAATCGGCGAAACTCGAAGTGGCGACGTTTCTGGACAAGCTCAAATCGGACCGCGTGGCCCTCGTTCCGTTTGCGGGTACGGCTTTCATCCAGTGTCCGCTGACGTTGGACTACTCCGCTTTGCGACTTTTTCTCAGTGACATTACCCCGTACACGGTGAACGAAGAGGGGACACAGATTGGAACCGCGATTCGCACCGGGTTGAAAGCATTCGGCGAAGGTGATGACAGAAGTCGCGTGATGGTGCTGATCACGGACGGCGAAGATCAGGGAAGCAATCCTGTGGAAGCGGCCCAGATGGCTGCTGATGAGGGCGTGCGGATTTACGCGATCGGTATCGGATCTCCGGAAGGTGAGCTCATTCCGGATACAGGCATAGACGGCCGTCCAGATTTCCTGCGTGATGATCAGGGAAGCGTGGTGAAAACGAAATTGGACGAAGAAGCACTGCGGGAAATCGCGATCGAGACGGGCGGCGAGTATTACCGCGCGAGCCCGGGTGGGAGGGAACTGGAAGCCATACTGGAAAGCATAAGTGATATGGAAAGAACCCGGCAGGGTGAATTCCAGACGGTTGCCCGTATCGACCGGTACCAGACTCCGCTGGCATGCTCTGTTCTGTTGTTCCTTGTCATTCCGTTTGTTCCAGAACGGGCGGGAACACGGAGGCGATCATGACAAAGGTGAGCGCGTACGTTCTTGTACTGGCGGTCTGGCTGTTCGGTTGTGAATTGAGTGACGTGCTGGTACAGCGTTCAGTCGCCCGCAAGGTGCAGGAAGGAAACGCACTTTATCTCCGGGGAGAACTGAACGAAGCGCTGATCAGGTACCGCGATGCGGAAACCGATGCGCCGGAAGAAGGGCGTATCAAGTTCAACATCGGGAATGTGTTCTATCGTCAAGCCCAGTTCGGTGAAGCGGAAGAGACATATTCGGATGCCGCGAGACGGGGCGACGCATTGTCGCGGGCGGACGCCTGGTACAACCTCGGCAACGCGTGCTTCAAACAGGGGCGTTTTGACAAGGCGGTGGAAAGTTATCAGAAGGCTCTGGAGTTCAACCCGTCTGACAGAGACGCGAAGTTCAATCTCGAACTGGTTCAGAAAATGCTGAACCGTGCGGCAAGCGAAGCGGCGAGTACGCCGGCCGGCTACCGACGCCCGAGCAACTGGGCGAGGGATCGGATGAAAGAAGCGGAGGCGCTTGCACAGCGAGGCAAATATGACGAGGCTCAGCGAGTGATTTCACGGACGTTCCAGGCGGAACCCTCATGTGTCGGCGAGTTCGGGGAATTCGCCGAACGGGTGAACGCGCTGAAGACGATATTCGGGGAAGGCCGATGAACGGCGTTTTGTTCTTTGCCGTTGCTCTCGCCCTCGGGGGCGGCACTTACGCAACAGGCCAGACGGTTTCTGGTCTGCCTCCCGAGCTTCTGGTAGCAAGAGCCGCGCAGGCGGTTGCCACCATTGCGTTTGATCGCTCCCTTGAGGAACAGGCGCTTCGCGACCTTGCTGCGGCACTCCGCCAGGACCCTCGCAACCGCCACGCAAAAGCTCTTGTCGATCTCATACAGAAGCGTCGACAGGAAAGGGAGAAACAGGAGCAGCAGAGAGGGCAACAGCAGTTGCGCAACCAACGGCCCGAACCCCAGCCACAGGTCGCGCAGCAACAGCCCGGGACGAAACAGAAAGTGAGCAGCAATGCGCCCGACCGCACGGAGACTAATCGTCGGGCGCCGCGCGAAGAGGGCAACAGGTTGACCAGAGAACAGGCGCAACAGCTCCTCGACGCGCTTGAGCAGCAGGATAGACGACCAACGCAGAGACTCCCGGTTCGTAACCCCCGGCAGGGACCACGATGGTGAAAGTCGTGGGTTGTGTGGTGCGAATGCGTATGTGCAATAAGATCCTCACCGGTGTGACGACACTTTTGCTCCTGGCGTCGATGGGCCGCGCGGAGGTGCAGGTGTTTGCGCGGGTAGACCGGAACCAGGCACAGGTAGGCGAGCAGATCATTCTCACCGTCACGGTCGTGAGTCAGAAACCGCTCAGCGTTCAGGTACCCCCAACACTGCGGATATCAGGTGTCAGCTGTTCTCAGGTGCGCGGCCCGGCAACTTCAGAGGAAATGTCTATTTCTGGAGGGCGTCTTCTGAGGCGTTCGACCGCCGAATATGCCTATTTTCTAACCGCGGAGCGCGCAGGCGAAATCGAGATTCCGGCGATTCCAGTAGCAGTTGAGGGGACGCAGTTTCTGACCCAGCCCATACGTCTGACCGTGGGAAAATCACCGGTACTAGAAGCCGGAGGACCAGTTCAGGTGCGGGTGAACGTGAGCCGCACAACGGTGTACCAAGGTGAGCAAATCATCGTGGAATATCTGTTGTACGAAGAAGCAGTGGCGAGCAGCAGAATCCAGAACCGCCAACTTGTGCGCGACCCTTCATTCCTGAACTTCTGGGCCGAAACGCTGGAGGATATCCGCCGTCAGCAGATTCCCACCCGGAGGGAAACGATCAACGGGGTTGCGTACAATGTGTTGCCGATCCTGCGTTACGTTGTGTTTCCCACGCGGGCGGGCACACTGACGATCCCATCAATCACCGTGTCGCTTGTGGCAGCCCTGCCGACCGGAGCCAGGACCATCTGGGGCGAACCGGTTCTGCAACCGAGACAGATCAGCGTGAGCTCGCCTGAACGCACGATTGAGTCACGAGCGCTTCCCGCAAACGCTCCCGCCGGGTTCAGTGGCGCCGTCGGATCCTTTTCGATTGTGAGCGAGGTGGACAAGAACGAAGTCGCTGAGGGAGACCCCATAACCTGGAAGGTGATCATAGAAGGCGACGGAAACGTGAAAAGCGTGGGCGATCTGCGCATTCCAGATCTGACTGATTTTCGCGCATATGATCCGAAAACTACTGCTTCTTTCACCCTCGCACAGGGCGCGGTGCGCGGCAAGTTGGTTTATGAACGCGTCGTGATGCCACTTCATGCCGGTATCAGCCAGATTCCAGGCACTACCTTTTCGTTTTTCGATCCCAGAACGAGGCAGTATAGAACCATCGCGGTGGAAGCAAAGAAGATCACTGTTACGGCGAACAGGGCAGCGGTTGCGCGTACGCCTGGGGGCGGACAGATGCTGGTGAAGGAAGTCGGCTCGGATATCCGCTA
>JAKPPK010000236.1 GCA_029547385.1 Candidatus Latescibacterota bacterium | reverse complement strand
ACGAAAATAATCTTTCGTGGGGTTATCCGGCATTTGAATAACACCGTCCTGTACCCTGTAGCCCTGCTTGCACAGAGACCGGATAATAGCGGACTTCAGGTGTTCTGCCGATGGCACATTCATGATGGCAACAAGTCCTTCGTGTCCATTTGTTTCACTCCTCGGTTGTCCGTTCGATATCTGCCTCATCCAGCGGTTCGTCCACGGCATTGCGCAGCCAGGATGAATCGAAGCCTGCAGCCGATGAGCCCTCGATGCGGATTCGCACCTTGGCTCCGTCGGATTTGTCGGCCAGGTTCGCGATGGCCGGGAATGCCTTGAAGACCTGTTCTCTGGTGGCTTCGAATGTCAGTGCGACCCGCTTCTTCCGACCAGCGGCATCCGTGCCCGTCGTGACTGGTCCAGTACCCGTTCCCACACCAATTCCGGTCGGGCCTTCATGGACACTTGGTGGGGGAACTGCGCCAGTATCGACAGGGAATGCACCGGCAGGTTGGGCCGTCGGGGCTTCCGGGATTGCTGCCGGCATCATGAGGAAGCCGGAATCGAAATCGACTTCGTCATCGGCAATAGAGCGGCCGAGAATCACCTTGTCGCGATTTACCTGGTACCTTCCATCAGGACCGAGAACAGGGCTGCCTCCACTCGCATAGGCGAAGATGCTTTCCGACACACCACGAGCGATTCCCTTGCGCAGCACAGATGCAGATTCCAACCGGGGCGGCGCAATATCCCGGAAAAACGACTCAAGCACATCGGATGCCTTGATGCCCATGAGCGGGGGCTTTCCCTCGCTTACGGATTCGCCGAGCCGCACACGCTCGGCAATTTTCCTTGGTGTCACCGATCCGTGAATCCGCGGCGTACACACACTGGTGAGCAGTTCCATAATGCGCTCGTGGACGCCGGTTGCCTGAAGCGGACGTCCGCCCCGTTCCACCTTTTCGATCTCCAGTTCGCCGTCCTGAACTCGAGGCAACCACGCGGCCGTGTAAAGCTCCCGGAAACACGACTCGGCAGCAGCCTGTTCGGTGCGCTTCCTCTCCCGGAGTTGGTCAAGCTGATCCTTGGTAAGCCGGAGCTGCTGCTTCTTGGCTTCCACGCGGTCGAT
>JAKPPK010000222.1 GCA_029547385.1 Candidatus Latescibacterota bacterium | reverse complement strand
CCGAGGCCGTTCGAGTCGGGCTTGCCGAGTATCGGGAGAAAAAGGCGCGGAACTACATCCGAGAGTGGTCTATTGCGCAGGGGCGGTCTCAGTATCAGGCAGGAATACTTGACTCGGCAAGCGTGGCATTTCCGAACGTGGCTGACGTTCAGCAGTACCTCGGCGCAGAGATTGAACGGATGAAGCGCCGTCTCGAGTTGCCGCCGCTTGAGGAACCGGTCACCGCCGAAAAGCTCTACATGCGGGGTGCAGAGCTTCGCCAACGAGGGCAGTACGCGCAGGCCATCGAAGCCTTCAGCGAAGCGATTCGCCTGCGGCCGGATTTTGCGGATGCGTACAACGGGCGCGGCGTAGCGCGCAACCATGAGGGCGGGCGTGTCAGATACATGTCGGATGACCCGCCCCGGCGGCGCGAGGAGGCAGAGCGTCTGTGGCGCGACGCGGTGGCGGATTTCCGTGAGGCAATCCGGCTCAATCCTCGTGAATCTGGCTACTGGGTGAACCTGATGATTTCGTTCCAGCTCTTGAACGATACGCAGGAAGCACAGCAGGCACGGGAGCAGGCACTGCAGATTGACGAAGAACTCCGGCCGGTACTGGAGGATATTTTCCGGACCGGGCAATGACGAGGCTGTACTGCTGCCATGAAATGCCGCTCCACAGGGCGCGGAACAGGCATCACTTGCGGAAAAATCCTGGCGCCGTATATTTTCTATTGTGCTCAACGGTACACTTTTGTGAAGGAACGCGTACACTTGTCTTACGGGTAGCGCACTTTTGCAAAGAGCACTTTGATTTGAACATTTTTCATTTTTTTCAGGAGGCGTGTACGATGAGACGCACGTGGTGTGTTGCAGGGATGATAGCGGCTCTGGGAGTGTGTGCTCTCAGCACGGGGGTGCATGCCGCCAACCCTGATACCTCCCGAAGCGCGAAGAGTGCAGCGATGTTGATGCGTCTGGCGCGAGCGCAGCAACTGTCGGCTCGTCCCAGGACGTTCCAGACGCAGCAGGGAGTCGCAGTTGCCGCGCGTCGCCACGCCGATGCCATGGAGCAACAGAAGCGCACGCTGGCGATTCTGAACAATCAGTATCTCCGCGGCACCGCCGCAACCAGCCCTTCGGAGAGTGACGTCCGACAGACGATCGGCGTTCTGGAGCAGCAGTTGAACGCACCGACGCCGCCGGAGAACGCGTACGAAATTCGTTACTACCTTGCGGCGTGTTACGAGTCGCTTGATAACATTCCCAAGGCGAAAGAGCTGCTTCAGACAATAGTGGCTCAGTACGGCTCCAGCACGGACGATGTGGTAAAGGGCTTCGTCGAGCAGGCACGCGCGGACCTTGCGCGACTGGGAAGCTGACAGCCGGTACGGTTGAAAAGAGGGGGGCAACGTGCGTTGCCTCCCTCTTTTTTTTGACGCGCGCCGTCGATGCCCGCGTGTTTCCTCCCTTCCACCCCGCAATTTTCCCCTTTTCCGGCGCTGGCAAGGGTTATCCCTTTGCGTCGGCGCGCGTTATCCGTTTCTTTCTTCCTTTGAATGCGTGCGTCCTCCTCCACCGGAGGCCGGGGCCTGTCGGAACCAGCCCGTTCGCCAAGGGGGTATCGAATGGCTGAAGAAAAGAAATCACCCTGGGTGCGTCACATCCATCTCTGGCTTGCGCTTGCCGCGGGTCTGTTCTTCGTGCTGCTCTCGTTGACCGATTTCTACGAACTGATCGAACTGAAGACGTACGATTACCGACTGATTCTCCGGAACAAGATTTTCGGCCCGCCGCACCAGCTCCCCAATCTTGCCACGATTGACGTAGATGACTACTCCGTGGACAAGGAAGGGCGTTTTGAGGACTGGGACCGCACATATCACGCGCGGATTATTGACATCGCATCGGCGCTGGGTGCGCGGGCTATCGGCGTTGATTTCCTCATGCCGGAACCCAGCACACCCATGATCCGGGAGAACCAGGTTGCCGAGAGCGATGTGCACTCGCGGGAAGCAGTGCTTGCACTTTTCCGCAACCCGGACGTCGTGCTGTCTGACGCCTGCCGCAAGTGGAACAACGTCTACTTCGCGCAGTATCTGACCGAGGCGGAGACGCAGGATTACGACCGCTCGCTTCGGGAGAATCCGCCGCGCACGGAGGTGGAAGAGCACCGTTTCCAGCTCGTGCAACGGTTCACGATTCCGATCACGCAGGATTTCCAGAAGGAGTTCGTGGTCGGGTCTCAGCTCTGGGCGCCGGTGGATACGTTCCTGGCAACGGCCCGAGGCGCGGGTCAGGTTCAGCCGATTCCGGATATGGACGGTATTGTGCGCCGGAACCGGGCGTTCTACGTGTACGATGGCCGGATTTTCCCTTCCCTTTCGATCGTGATGGCCGCGGACTACCTCGGCGTTCCCCTGAGCTCATTCAAGTTTGAGCCGGGACGTGTCACCCTGCCGAACGCTCATATTCCGGGCGAGCCGGCGCCCCGCGACATTGTCATTCCGCTTGGTGCGCGGGGGACAATTCTCGTGAACTGGGCGGGGGACTACCGGAGCACCTACCGGCATTTCCCGTATGCCAGTGTCAAGACCTTCTGGGAAGTTCACCAGCGCGAGCAACTGGCCGGTCTTGTGAAACGCGACCTTGCGCGCGATCCCGCGCTCCTTGATGGCCTCATGGGCGGCCAGATTGACCTTTCGGAGTTCACGCTCAGCCGAATGATGGAGCTTTCGCGCGTTCCGTCGGTGGACGTCAAAATGGGCCTCCAGGATGTAGCCGTGGCCCTGAAGATGAGCGGCGCGGTTTCCCGCAGGGCACCGGTGACCGAGGCGCTGCGAGATGCATTCGGCAAAACGACCGGCATACCCGACATCGGGCGTTGGCGTGCCCTGTACGAGGAACTCCTGCTCAACGGACGGGTGGCGGACCTGTTCGCCGGGCGTCCCGACCTAACGCTTGCTGATGCCGCGCGGGATCTCAACATGCCGGCTGCGCGGCTGGAGAGCACGTACACGAAGATTCGTACGCTCGTTTCTCCGCTCACCGGGGAGATCGCACCGGGCAATTACCCGCTCTGGTTCTTCGCGCAGACGCGGGACGGTGCTCCCGTCGCAGTCAATGACAGCGTGAACAGCGTGCTGGCGAGCGCCATGAAGGAATTCCTTCGGAGGCACGGTGTCATAAGCGATGCGGTGGTGACGGGGATCGTGACGCCGACTCCCGATACGGGCGCTGATCTTACCAACCTCGCGGTCCGTGTGGTCGCGTTTGCGGCGGGATACCCGGAGCAGGATTACGTCGCCGTGACAGGAAGTATCGTTCAGGCCGCGCTGCTCGAACCCCTGGTGGCCGAGGGCACGTCGTTCGACGACATCGTGCAACAGCTTTTCCAGGTGTCTCCCTCAGATTTGCCGGCCGAAGTGATACAGCCGTACCGCGATACCTACAACACGCTCTGGAGGAACAACAATCTTGCAGCCGTCCTGAAGGCGGACACGAGCCTTTCCGTGGAGGCCGCGGCCGATACGCTGACCGTTCTGCTCCGAAAGAGCGCGGGAAATGACTCGGTCGCAGTTTCGGCTGTTGACATCGTGGCCGAGCATGCGATCCTGCTGAAGCATCTGAAGGAACAAGGGGACATTCCGCCGGAGGCGCACCCGCTCGTGTTCAACACGGTTGTGGTGGACGGCAGACCAGTGTTCGTATCCGACTTTGAAGGGGCCGTGTTGTTCTACGGCATCACCTCCACCGGCGGGCATGACAGAAACCCCACCCCCTTTGAGCCGCGCTACCCGATGGTGGGAATGCATCTGAACCTGTTCAACCAGGTCGTGACCGGCGGGTTCCTGTATCAGGCTCCGAAATGGCTGGACTGGGCGGTAATTCTGGCAGTTGCGCTTCTCATGGGGCTTCTCGTGCCCAAAATGTCCCCCGTGAATGGCGGAATCCTCGCATTTGCCATGGTGGTGGTGTTCCTGACGAGCACGGTGGTGCTGTTCGCCAAGGGGCGAATCTGGATTGACACGGTTGGGCCGTTTGGCGCGATCACGTTCGGGTATCTCGTGATCACCGTCCGCAACTATATCGTGGGAGAGAAAGAGAAGAAGTTCATCAAAGGGGCCTTCTCGGCATATCTTGCGCCGGAAGTGGTGGAAATCATCGCCAATGACCCGGAAGGGTTGAAGCTCGGGGGATCACCGGAACATATTACGGCGTTTTTCAGCGACGTAAAGGGATTCTCCACGATTTCGGAAGCGCTCAGCCCGACCGAGCTGGTGAATCTGCTTAACGAGTACCTGACCGAAATGTGCGATATCGCGTTCAAGTATGGCGCGACGGTGGACAAATTCATCGGCGACGCGATCGTCGCGTTTTTCGGGGCGCCCATAAAGTATGAAGACCACGCGGTCCGGGCGTGCCTCTGCGCGTGCGAGATGCAGTCGCGGCTGGCGGTGCTTCGTGAGAAATGGAAGGCGGAGGGCAAGCACGAGATCTACTGCCGCATCGGGCTTAACACCGGAAACGCGGTTATCGGCAACATGGGCGGCCGTCAGCGGTTCAACTACACGATGATGGGCGACACGGTGAACCTTGCCGCGCGGTTGGAAAGCGGCGCGAAGCAGTTCGGCGTCTACACGATGATCACCGATGTTACCTACAACGCGGCTCGCGACGTGATCGAAGCCCGTGAGCTTGATAGGATCGTCGTGATTGGCAAAAAAGAGCCGGTGACCATCTACGAGGTTCTGTCCAAGAAGGGCGAACTCGACCCCAAAAAGAAACAGATCGCGGACTTCTATGCAGAAGGCCTTGCGTACTACCGCGAACAGAACTGGGATGCCGCGGTGGCAAAATGGCGTGCCGCCATGGCGGTTGACCCTGACCATCCGGACGCAACCTCCGGCATCTTCATCAAGCGTGTCGATGCGATACGCGCGGGGAAGGTGGAGATCCCGAAGGATTGGAACGGCGTCTGGGAAATGACGGAGAAGTAAATCGCAGGAGCGTTGCACATCACCCCCTCCGACTCGTACTGCGGCGGAGGGGGTGTGTTTTTCCGGGACGGCCCCATGGGATTCCCTTCACCCGTGAACCTCAGCGTTTCGCTGCTGGTGGTTATGTCATCCACGGCCTTTGCTTCTCCTTTCGTCGGTTCCCCCCGCGAATACGCACTCGGAATAGGCGCGCTGGGCACGGCCGCCCTGCTGGAACAGTGGCCGCCGAATCGTTCCCATCCGCTTATCGGCGGAGAACAGAAGCCTTATATCGAACGGGAACGCGTGCCCGACTGGGCGCTGGCAGGAGCGCATCTCGTCACGATCGCGGCAATCCGCTTTTCGGACAGCCCTGACAGGGTACGGTATGCCCATGGCTACGGGATGGCAGTTGCGTTGACGCAGGCAACCACGTCGTTCACGAAGGGGATCGTCGGACGAAAGCGGCCCAACGAGGATGCGGCGGTTGCTCTGGGAAAGAGCAGCAAATCGCGGAGTTTCTTCAGCGGACACGCGAGTACGGGATTTTGCCTGGCTACGTATTCCTCCGCATACGCGTGGCGTGCCTCGCCGAAGCTGGAGGTCAGAGCAGGTGTTCCCTTCGCAACGTACGGCGCGGCGACGTATGCGGCGTGGAGCCGCGTGGCCGAACACCGGCACTATCCCGCTGATGTAATTGCCGGGGCGGCCGCCGGCACGGCCATCGGCGCACTTGTATTCCGCTGGTACGATGGGATGGAGGCGGGCGGCCGGGCGGGCGCCTCCGCCAGCGTGTTTCCTCTGCCGCGGGGCGCCGCGGTGTCGGTAGCATTCTGAGGCGGCAACAAGCCGCCTGCGGAGGAACGCCTGCGTTCTCCGGGAACCTCTCTTCGCTTACTCTTTCCCCGTTTGAACTTCACTTCAGCGCAACAGGGTCACCCTTCTCGTCAACACGCCCTCGCGCACGGTCAGCCGCACCAGATACACGCCGCTGGCGACGGCCCTGCCGTTGTTGTCGCAACCGTCCCAAACTGCTTCATGGTGGCCAGACAGGAATGTCCGGCCCACCAGATTTCGCACCTGTCTGCCGTTGACATCATACACTGCCAGCGTTACATACCCGGCGTCGGGCAGACCGAAGCGCAGCGTGGTGGACGGGTTGAAAGGGTTGGGCGTGTTCTGATCGAGGTAAAACGCACGCGAGGACGGCGGCGCGGCGACGTCGGCGGGATTCGTGAATTTCGCCGTCACTGTCGTGTCCGTGGTCAGGGAGAGCGTCAGGGTGTCGCTGAGGGAGATGATCCCCGCGGCGGTCTCCCACCCGGCGAATACGTACCCGGGTTTCGGCGTTGCCACGAGGCGTACCGGGATATCACGGAAGTAGACGCCGCGCCACGGGTACACCGGATGCGAAACCCCGGGGAACCCGTCCTCGATCGTGATGCTGTTGATCCGAACCGTCCCGCAGTTCTGTGCCGGACCGTCTGTGTTGATGGTTACGGCCGCGGTGTCAGCCGTGTAGGTTCTGAAGTAGCCCAGGATGTGCTGGATCATGTGCGGCCGGCGTGCGGTCGCGAAATTGCGGAGCGTCTGAACGTATGCGGTCCAGTAGTACAGGTATTTTGGCTCGCCCCACCGTGCGATGTGCTCTGGCATTCCGGGTGCGATCTGCGCCGCGAGAGAATCGATCATGCCGATCATCCGCGGTTCAGTGAACGTGGAGTTCAGTTGGTCGGCAAGCGTGTTGATGAACATCGTGCGGAAATCGGGGTTGAGCAGGAGCCACCGGAGGAGCCAGGTGGATTCCTGATTCGGGTTGCCGATGGTCGCCCAGATCAGGGTGTTCTGGTCTGCCTGTGAGCTTTCCCGGAGCCCGAACCCGCGGTCGAAGTCGTACGCCAGCCACCTCCAGCGCCCGTCCAACTGGCCGGCGCTCGGGGAATAGGGGACGCGGGCCCGCCAGACGCGCACGTTCTTGTGTGGCCAGTCCGTATTAGCGACAAAGATGTTCGCGGCGCAGTACTCGGCGAAGTTTTCCACATCCACGAGCGTTTTGAAGTGCTCATATACCTGCGGGTCTGTGGCGGAATGGTTTTTGGTGTAGGAGAGCATATCCGTGAATGCCACCGCATCACCGGGGTCGGCATCATACGGGCCGCCGGGGAGGCTGTAGTCGATTTCGATCAGATCCACGGCGGAAGGATCGGCGCCGTGATGTGTCTGAAGGTAGTATTCGTCGTACCGGTCCCGAAAGAACTGAATACCCCAGTAGTCGCCGTTGAAGAACACCACTACAGGCCGGTACTTCTGCGTGTCGAAGCTCAGGTGGCTCACGAGGCTCTGCATCACCCCGTCGCGTATGAGTGCGGTGTAGATATCGCTTGCGCCGGTGCGCACGAGAATGCGCTTGAAGCGGGTGATGTCGCTTTCAGGGAACAACCGCGTTTCAAACCAGTCCTTGCCGTACGATGATTTCGCATAGAGGCGGAACGGCTTCTGGAAATAATCGCGGGTGTAGTTTCCATGGATGCGCATTCCCGCGCCCTGCGAGAAGGCGAGTGTTCCGTCTTCTTCCATGAGCTCCACATGCACCGGGCGTTCCCAGTCGCCCCCGCTCTGGTAGAAGTTGGCGTCTTCCTTCAACCCGGTCTGTGCGTACTTGCTGCCTGGCACGTAGATACCGATGGTGTCGTCAAAAAGGTTCAAGGAATCCGTTACCAGCGACAGCACGGGAAAGGGGTAACGCGCCCTTCCCTTCGGGGTGACGAAATAGGTTCCGGTTACCGTTTTGCTTGGCAGACAGCCTGTTTTGAATGCCCGTGCACGGACTGGCGTGCCGCGGAACACGTTGCCGGTCGGGGCATGCCAAACGTTCTGCGGGTTGGTCGTGCGGATGAGAAGGATTCCCGATGCCGGACCGGTGCGGTCTTCGATTCGTAACGCACCGGAATACACGGGGGACGTCTCTGTCGGCTCCGACCCGTCCACCGTGTACCGAATTGTCGCCTGTGCGTCGCTGGACGAGATGGAGAGATCAAACGGAGCCGGGTAGAACCCTCCCGAGTGAGAGAACGCGGGTGGCTCGAGAACAGCCTGCCCGCCGCCGGCATTGCTCCGGCCGGGGGTTGCCGCGGCAAAAAACACCAGATCCGCGCCGCCATCCGGGGTACGGCCCCAGGAGACGTCCTTGCCCATGGCTGCGCGCGGCAGGCTATCCTGCAGCGTGCCATCCGGTCGCGTAAGAACGATCGTTTCGCCGTCGGAGCTGATTTTGAAATTTGTGTGGAGCGCGCCAACCGGATCCGTCGAATCTTTGCCGGACGCCCAGACAAGCAGGAACTCCCCCGGCGCAATGCTGACCGCGGGGAATACCCACTGGAAGGGGTTCGAAGGGGTATCTGTGAGCCCGTATCCGCCCAGTTGGACGGCATCGGTGCTGTCGTTGTAGATCTCGATCCAATCGGCGTAGGTGCCTGCGGCATCGGTGATGGTTGCGCTGTTCGAGGCCATCACCTCGTTGAGAACAACGGTTCCTCCGTGTGCGCTGGTCGCGAGAAATGCGGCCGATAGAGCTGCCGCCCGTAAGAAACTATGAAACATCCCATTTCTCCCATCCCCCGATGTACTACGGTTCTTACTGATAAGGTACGGCATTCGGCCCAAAACCGGAGGGGTAACCGTGCATTCCTCAGGGGTTGAAGGAGTTGACCGGCTCGCCCCCGGGATACCGCCGCCGCCCACCGGTCGGTTGGTCAGGCGGGTCGAAGGGCGCATATTCTGGTGGTGCACAAGGGCACCCGGTTGCGGAACGAAATCCAACGAAGGAACAGACGCATGGCCACCGATCGCGAGCTGTTTTCGCCCCTCCCGCGCGAAGAAGTGATCAAAGCTGTGGAGCGCAGAAAGCCGGCACGGATTCCGCTTGTGATGGCGAAGTGGTGGGGAGAGGGTCTGGGAGACCAATACGGCGACCGCCTGCGGGAATTCGACCGCATCCCGGACGACGTGGGAATGCTCTGGTGGGGACCGCTGGACGTGGGCAAAATGGGGCTCTCGTGGCAGGCAAAGAGTGGCGCCGCGCACGACAGCCATTGTGTGATAGACGACTGGAACCATCTTGACGAATTCATCGAAAAAATGCCGGATCCGGAGCGTGACGACGCCTTTTCCGGACTTCTGGAACATGCGGAGCGGATGCGGAAGGACGACCGGTACATTCTCTTCGGCTGGTGGGGGTTGTTCTTTGAACGCCCGTGGGGTTTGCGCGGCATGGAGAACCTCATGGCGGACTACTACGAAGCGCCGGAGCACGTGCACCGTCTGCACAGCGCTCTTGCGGACCTCTACATCGGCTACATCCGGCGGGCCGCACGGGAGTTTCAACCGGACGGGTTCTGGACGAGCGACGATCTGGGCCACCAGACGCAGTCCATGATGCGGCGGGAGCAGTTCGACGCGTTGCTGAAACCGTACTACGATCGCGTGGGGAAGGCCTGCAAAGAAGCCGGTATGCACTGGTGGCTCCATAGTTGCGGCAACAACACCGTTCTGCTGCCATCTCTGATCGACGCGGGAGTTGACGTGTTTCACCCCGTGCAGAAGCACACGATGGACGAAATTGCCGTTGCGCGGGAGTTCGGCGGGAAGATTACGTTCCTGGCGGGAATTGACGTACAGCACACGCTGCAGGAAAAGACGCCGGAAGGGGTGCGCGAAGAGGTCCGGTTCCTCATTGATACGTTCGATCAGCCGGATGGCGGGATGTGTATCGCGTCAGGGAACGGCATTGTCAGCGGCACGCCTTTTGAGAACATCGAGGCATTTCTGGATGAGTCGGTGCGGTACGGAGCAGCCCATCGACGCAGGTTCGCCTGAGCCGGGTCAGGCGCTGTTCAGGGAAGGCGCTGCCGGTTTGACACGATCTTCAAGGAGAAATAGCAAAAACAGGAAGGAAATGACCGAAGGTCTTGACGGCGTGTCGGCGGGAACTCCGTGCTACGCCGTCTTCTTTTTTTCTGTCGACGGCGTTTCCAGCGTCTGCACCGGAACGAATCGCCCGCAGTCGCCCTTCACGTCGTCGTGGCAGTGTTCTTCCGGGTGGTTGGCGGACGCCGCGCACAGATCCTCGGCAATGTAGTTCTTGCACTCGGGTTTCGAGCTTTTCATCGCGTTTCCTCCGCGTGTTCCGGCGCACGTGTTTTCCATGTACCAAAGATAGCGGAGCGGATGCCGGTTGTCAAAGAACAGGCACGCGGAACCCGGCGCCGTCCTCTCACCCCACAAGGGGTCGGTTGACACAGGACTGAGTTCCCGAAACATTTCTGGCAACCCGGACACAACCGGTCGCATCATTCATTCCATTTCGGGGGAGGTGTGTGATGGACAGGACGAAACGGCTCGTGATTGCGACGGTGATGGGGTTCGTATGCGGGTTCGTGTGCCTTGGTCTTGCGGCAAGCGGGCCAGGGGACGTTTCGATCCCGGTTGCACTGACGCTCATCACCGGACGGGCGCTGATCGGGGTTGCCATCGGAATCAGTTGTTTCGCGCTGGGCCACTGGGCGATTCACGGTCTTGTGATGGGGCTGGTGTTCAGCCTGCCAACCGGATTCGGGAGCATGCTGGGGCCGGAGGTGCAGGGGTTCACGCCGTGGAGCATGTTCATGTGGACGGTGATCCTGGGCGGGATCTACGGAGTTGTGATCGAACTCGTCACGACAGTGGTGTTCAAGGCGAAGATGCGGGAGTAAGCATGTGCCGATTCCCGTAGACTGGCTCCTTGCGGGCGAGCCGTTCGTCGAGTACCGCACGCGGCGCGACCTTCTGGACCAACCGGAAACGGATGAGTCGGTCCGTGCCGCGCGCAACGCGATGCTGGCCGACCCGCGCGTGATCGCTCTGATCGCGGGACTCTCGGAGTGGCCGGGAACCGTCATTGCCAGCCACAGGAGCGCCAGCCAGCCCTTCCACCGGCTCAATTTCCTCGCGGACCTTGGGCTTACCGTTGCTGACGATGGTGTGAGGGCGATCGCGAACGCGGTGGTGGAGCACCAGTCCGACGAAGGCCCGTTTCAGCTCCCTCTGGACATTCCGCCGCAGTACGGGGGACCCGGCCAGAACAGGTGGGCCTGGGCGCTTTGCGACGCGCCCTTGCTCGTGTACGCGCTTGCGAAGATCGGCATGGCGGCCGATTCGCGTGTTCTGCGGGCGGTCAACTTCCTTGCAGGATTGGTCAGGGCATACGGATGGCCGTGCGTGGTCTCCAAGGAACTGGGCAAGTTCCGCGGCCCAGGGCGCAAGGACGACCCCTGTCCCTTCGCCACACTGGCCATGCTCAAAGCGCTATCGCAGTTCGAGCATCTGCGGGACGGCCCGGAAGCCCGCACGGGGGTGGAAGCCCTTCTGAGCCTGTGGGTGGAGAGCCGAACACAGCACCCGTACATGTTCTTCATGGGCAAGGACTTCCGGAAACTCAAGGCGCCACTTGTCTGGTACGACCTGCTGCACGTGCTGGACGTTCTCTCGCAGTTCCCGTCGGCCGCCGCAGATGGTCGCATGCGCGACATGGTGGATACGTTGCGCGCAAAAGCGGATTCGGAGGGCCGGTTTGCGCCGGAGTCCGTCTGGCAGCCCTGGTCGGGATGGGAGTTCGGGCAGAAGAAAGCGCCCTCTCGCTGGGTAACGCTTCTGGCGTGGCGGATATTGCGCCGGGTGGGCGGCGAGTCCGTCGCCCGGGCCTCCGACCCAGGCTATGCTGTCTCGCCCCGTTGGGGCTGCCTATGACCGCTCAGGAAGGGCACTCGCAGGGCAAGAACCACGGCAAGGCCTGAAGGGCCGACATGGCTCAGCCCGCGGGCAACGCCCCGGGCGGGGAAGGCCCCGCCTGTGTTACGGCGTTGAGTTCAAGGCGGGGCGCGGAGAAGATCGGAATTACGTCGCCCGGGCCTGCAACCCGGGCTGTGCTGTTTCGCCCCGTTGGCGCTGCCTGCGCGTTTCTTGACCGCGCAGGATGGTTCCTATCAGGGCGTGGTTCGCCTGTAGCATCTATCGGTACGCGAGGTATTGCCATGCCCCAGTCTTTGGCACGTATCCTAGTTCACGTCGTGTTCAGCACCCAGAACCGGGAGCCGGTTCTGAACTCGGGCGTCCGCAACGGGTTGTTTCCGTATTGCGCGGCGGTCCTCAACGAAAATGGCTGCTCCGCTCTGGCGGTCGGCGGCGTGGAAGACCACATGCACCTGTTGTTCGCTCTGGGGCGCACCGCGACGGTTTGCAAAGTAGTCGAAATGGTCAAGACCAGTTCGTCAAAATGGGTGAAAAGGCAGGGGGAGGAACTTGCGGCTTTCTACTGGCAAGGCGGATACGGCGCATTCTCAGTGAGTCCGACACACGCGCAAACGGTTGTCCGGTACATCGCGCGGCAAGAGATCCACCACCGCACGCGGAGTTTCCAAGATGAATTTCGTGGCCTCTTACGGCGGTACTCGTTGGACTTTGAAGAAGAGCGCGTGTGGGAATGATCCCGCCGTCCGGCCCGGCAAGGCCTGAAGGACCGCCATACGTTAGCCCGCGGGCAGCGCCCCGGGCGGGGAAGGCCTCGCCCGTGCTGCGGCCTTGAGATTGCCGGCGAATCGCGGAGAAGATCTGATTTACGCCGCCCGGGCCTCCGGACCCGGGCTATGCTGTTTCGCCCCGTTGGGGCTGCCTGCGCGTTTCTTGACCGCTCAGGATGGGTCCTCTCAGCGCAAGCGCCATGGTGAGGCCTGAAGGGCCGACATACGCCAGCCCGCGGGCAACGCCCCGGGCGGGGAAGGCCCCGCCTGTGTTACGGCCTTGAGGTTCAGGCGGGGCGCGGAGAAGATCTGATTTACGCCGCCCGGGCCTCCGACCCGGGCTGTGCTGTTTCGCCCCGTTGGGGCTGCCTGCGCGTTTCTTGACCGCGCAGGCGGCATGTTACAGCACCAAGCGCGACGCCTGAACGTGTGGAAACGCGCGCGAGGCTCCCCGATTCAGCGAGGCCGGGGCTTCGACAAGCTCAGCCACCGGCGCGCTGCCGGGCGGCTTGTCGTCGCAACTCGAAACACGGTCCGCCTCCCCCCTCGGCTTTTCCCCACGGGAAACCCTTGTGTATCCTTATTCGAGCATTTGCGCGTCTTTTTCCGCCCGTTTTTCGGGCTGACATCATCCTTTCACTACTGCTTACCAAGGAGCCATCATGCCAGCGAAGGCCAAAAGCAAACCCAGCAAGGTGCGT
>JAKPPK010000359.1 GCA_029547385.1 Candidatus Latescibacterota bacterium | reverse complement strand
CCTCCGTGATTTTCCCGACTACTATGCGCCGCTTGCTGCCGAACACGGCGACCATTCGTTCGAATACGCAGTCATTCCACACGCGGGAGACTGGCGTGAAGGAAATGTTGTGGCTGAAGGCCACGCAGTAAACGCACCCTTTTTGGTTCACTACGCAGGCAGGCGGAAAGGGGCTCATTCCGAGTCGTACTCCCTGCTTTCGGTAACGCCGGAAAACGTCCGCATAAGCGCAGTGAAGCGGGCAGAAACAGGTGCATTTGTCGTCGTCCGCGTGTGGGAAACAACCGGCAACCCGACAGAGGCGAAACTGGTTTTCAATATGCCCTTCTCTGCCGCATGGAGCGCCACGATGGAAGAGCAACTGGTCGCGCCGCTTCAACATGAGGGAAATGGGATAACAATTCCGTTGCGAGGCTGGCAGATTTCGACCGTCCTGATCGATACACAGCCTCGTTCTGGCTGACGCGGAAGGAGACAACCCGTGCTATCGCAATTGAATACCCGCCTTGCGGAGCGTGGCACTACGTTACGAAGGGAAGTGATTGGCGGAATAACGACGTTCGCCACCATGGCGTACATTGTGGTAGTGAACCCCGCGATCCTCAGCGACGCTCTGGGCAAGGAATGGATCGGCGCGCTGGTCGTCGCTACCTGCGTTTCTGCCGCGGTTGCGACGCTGCTCATGGGATGGTGGGCGGACTACCCCATCGCACTTGCCCCCGGCATGGGGTTGAACGCGTATTTCGCATACACAGTCGTTCTCCAGAATCACATCCCGTGGCAGGTCGCTCTGGCTGCGGTGTTCTTAAGCGGACTTGTGTTCATTCTGCTGACCTTGGTAAACGTGCAGGAGATTCTTGTCACTGCCATTCCGCTTGGAATCCGCAACGGTACGGCTGCCGGGATAGGTATCTTCATTGCCTTCATCGGGCTCCAGAAATGCGGCTTTGTCATCTCGTCACCCGCCACAATGGTGATGGGGGGCGATGTCACCTCTCCTCCGTTTCTCCTCACGCTCGGCGGAATCGCGCTGACCGGTGGTCTCACGATGCGAAAAGTGCGTGGCGCGTTCATTATCGGAATCTGCGCCACCGCCGTTGCGGGAATCGCCCTGGGTGTTTCGCCGATGCCGGAACGTCTTTTTGCGATTCCTGATTTGCCGACAGGACTTTTCGGACAGGCTATTCTTCGTCTACCCGACGCGTTCGAACTGGGCCTCGTTACCATCGTTGTTACGTTTCTTTTCATCGATCTGTTCGACACCGCCGGTACTTTGAGCGGAGTTGGAAGCGCGGCCGGATTCGTGGACGCAAAGGGGCGCCTGCCACGAGCAAAACGCGCTTTCCTCGCAGATGGCGTGGGTACGAGCTTCGGCGCGCTTATGGGAACCAGCACCGTTACCAGTTACATCGAAAGCGCAGCAGGCATTTCCCAGGGCGCGCGCACCGGTATTGCGAACATGGTTACTGCGGCGTTGTTCCTTCTTGCAATACCGCTCTTCCCGATAGCGGCCGCGTTGCCAGGATACGCAACGGCGCCCGCGCTGGTGGTTGTGGGCGTTATGATGTGCGGGCAGATGAGACACGTGAACTGGGAGGATATCGCGGAGGGGTTGCCGGCAGTTGCCGTTATGATTGGTATACCGCTTACTTTCAGTATCGCGGAGGGGCTTTCTTTCGCCGTTGTGCTGCATCCCCTCATCCTTGCTCTCGGCGGAAGGTGGCGAGAAGTTCACTGGCTGAACTGGCTTCTGGCTGGCCTGGTCGTGCTCCGCTTTGCGCTCATCTGAAGGAGCAGAACCGTGAAGCTGATTATTGCGTTTATCAAACCGTTCAAACTTGACCAGGTCAAGGATGCGCTCACCGCGATCAACATCCGCGGGATGTCGGTTTCTGAAGTCCGCGGATTCGGTCGGCAGCGTGGTCACACGGAGCTGTTCCGCGGGAGCGAGTATCAGGTGGACTTTCTTCCCAAAATCCGTATCGACCTCGTCGTTCGAGACGAAGACGTCGACACGGTGGTGGACGCGATTGTGGAGGCGGGCCGCACGGGTCAGGTGGGAGATGGGAAGATTTTCGTGCTTCCAGTAGAGGATGCCATCCGGATACGCACCGGGGAAGCGGGTGACGACATCCTTTGATTGCGCGGGGAGTCTGTCGGCATTCACGAAGGGGACAGAATCGGAAATCTGTCCCCTTCGTTGTTGTACATCAGGCCTTCTTGCGGCTATCCTGCAGCAGCTTGTAACTCAAACTGTCGATCAGTGCCTGCCAGCTCGCCTCGAGGATATCTTCTGACACGCCTACCGTGCCCCACGACTCTCCCGTGGATCGATCCGCGGTTTCTATCAGAACGCGCACCCGCGCTGCCGTGCCTGCGCGACTTGACAGGTCGCGGACTTTATAATCGTTGAGGTGCACGTCGTTCAGGGACGGGAAATCGGCCTGCAGGGCCTTCCGAAGAGCCGTGCTCAGTGCATCCACCGGGCCGTGGCCGTTCGCCACCGTATGGCGGACGTCGTCGCCCACGCGGACTTTTACGATCGCTTCGTTCTCCGAAGAGGCAAGGCCGTGCCCGTTTCCGTGCCGGTTGATGACACGCCACGAAATCACTTCGAAGGGTTCGCGGTACTGCCCGAGTTGCCGAAGCGCCAGAAGCTCGAAAGATGCGTCAGCCGCTTCAAATGAGAACCCCTCGAACTCGAGTTTTTTGAGCTGTTCAAGCAGATCGATCACGCGTGGATCGCGTTTGTCCACTTGCGGCAGGACTCGTTCCAGTTTGTGGGCAACAGTTGAGCTTCCCGCCTGCTGGGAAAGAAGAATCTGCCGCTCGTTGCCGACCAGCGCAGGGTCGATATGTTCGTAACAACCGGGGTTCTTTACCATCGCGTCGATGTGCGCGCCACCTTTGTGTGCGAATGCTGCCTCACCGACGTACGGCTGACGGCTATCATGCATGATGTTCGCGATCTCCGATACGTATCGCGAAGCCGCCGTCAGCGTTGCCAACCGTGCCTTGCCAATTGCATGCATCCCCAGTTTCAACTCGAGTGCCGGAATGACGGTGCAGAGATTCGCGTTCCCACACCGTTCACCAAAGCCATTGATTACACCCTGCACATGAACGGCGCCGCACTCCACCGCAGCAATAGTGTTCGCCGCTCCCATCCCGCCATCGTTGTGGGCATGGATGCCGATCCGCGCGCCGACCCGGGGGGCAACTTCACACATGATCCGTTGCACCTCGCTTACCAGCGTGCCGCCATTCGTATCACACAGCACTATGGTTTCGGCACCGGCTTCCACGGCAGCCAGAAGCGTTTTCACGGCGTAATCCGGCGCCGCTTTGTACCCATCGAAAAAGTGCTCCGCGTCGTAAATGACCCGGCGCCCCTGAGAGCGCAGGTATGCCACGGATGAGGCGATGATACTCAGGTTGTCGTCCAGACTGCATCTCAGAACATGGCGAACGTGCACATCCCAGGCTTTTCCGAACACGGTGACGACCTCGGTCTCCGCTTCCAGAAGATTCCGCAGAGTCGCGTCGTCTCTGGCGGCGACGCCGGCACGGTGAGTGCTTCCAAACGCAACGATGGTGGCGTTTTTCCACTTCGCACTCCTCGCGCGCTGGAAAAATTCCACATCGCCGCGGTTAGTACGGTTGGGCCACCCGCCCTCAATGAAGTGCACGCCGAGTTCGTCCAGTCTGTGCGCGATAAGCAACTTGTCTTCCACGGAATAATTGATTCCGAGTGCCTGGGCACCGTCGCGCAGGGTGGAATCGTATATCTCGATAGTTCGTTTTCTGGGCATCGTCTTCTCCGGGGAATCAGAAAAACCGTTACAACACGCGGAACGGGAGTACACAAACAAGCGAGGTGCACAGTGCGCACCTCGCTTGCACGGCGGATGAGATCCGCCAGATTACACGATGCCCACCGGACGGCGCAAATGATCCCGGCCGTCCGGATGAGTACCTCCAGCAGTTGCTGCGCAAGGGAACGTGTTCATTTCACAGGCTTTTCGAATGAGTAGTTGTCCAAAGCGACGTTAGAATATACTTTTCGAGTGGTTGATCAGCAAGAATCGTCGCGCATCTCCCTCGAAAACAAGACGTCGTCACGTGGGGCGGCGCCGTGCCGGCAGAAACCAGATAAGAACCGCCAGCACGGCCAGGAGTTTGATTACCCACCCGCCGAGAAGGAATACGAGGCCCGCCAGTTTTGCCATCAGCAAGAGAAGGATGCCGCAGAACACGAGCAACACCATCACGGCATACCCTGTCGGCCCCATCGGTTACACACCCAGTTTCCTGAGCGCCTGCAACCCTTCCGCGACACTTTCCAGTGGCGGGCTCAGGTATTTTTCCTGCTCAACGATGTACCACTCAGTTTTGCCGACCGTTTCGCAGAGCTCAAATACCTCTTTCCACGGCACACTGCCCTCACCGTACATCGACGCGAAATTCACCTCCTCGTTACGGGAGCATTCCTTGAGGTGCACGGTTGCCGCACGTCCCGGGTATTTCTTGAGGAGAGGCACCGACTCTGCGCCGCCATACAAGGCGTTTCCCGTGTCAAGCTGCATGACGACATCGGCCACGGTGGCGGAGAAGAAAACATCGAACGGGAGCTGCCCCTCCATGGGTTTGAACTCGTCCCAGTGATTGTGGTACCCAACACGCATGCCACACGGTTTCACGTTTTCCGCCAGGTCGTTGAAGATTTTGGCCGTATCCTTCCAGGCCTTCACGGAATTGCGCCGTTCCTCGGCAAGTCCGGGGACAATGAGAAACTTGTTCCCAAGTTCCTGGTTGAACTCCACGGTTTTGTCAAACTCGTCCCCGAGCAGCGTTTCGAGACCGATGTGCGTACCGGCGACCAGAAGACCGTTGTCATCCAGAATTCCCCGCAGTTCTTTTGCGCTCTTTCCGTAATAGCCCGCGAATTCCACTCCCTGGTAACCCATTTTCGCTACCGAGGCAAGGGTGCCTTCGACATCGTACGGTATGACGTCACGCAATGAGTAAAGCTGCAGAGCGACGGGAATCTTTCCCATGGAACACCTCCTTGTTTTGGCGCACGTGTTGACACCCATCTGGAATGTGGAGAGCAGCCACAGACCGATGTGTGGCGCATACAGTTACTGAGTCAGACCCTCAAGATCGGCGTTGAGACGCCCCTGATAGGCTTCCAAGCGCAGCGCTTCTACATCGCTCAACAGAACAGGCCGTCCCGCTGCATCCGACTCGTACAACGCCATTGAGATCGCCTGGTCCTTGTACCCTTCCCACCCCGTGATCTCTACGGGTGTACCGTGCAGCACCGCTTCAACGAATTCATTGAGCTCCGTGGCGATGGTATCTTGAATCCCGCGCGGGAAGAGCTTTTCGACCCCGTCCGGGCCGATGGCTCGATGGTGTTCCGCGATAAGCTCCTCCATCGTCATGGATGTTTTTCGCGATTTGAACCCCGTACCCCACGTCAGTGACCCATGTTCACCGTAGACCGCGCGGTGTCCCCATTTGTCCCCGGGACCTGAGAGGGTGTACGTCCACGATCCGGTTACCCCGTCAGCAAAGTGCAACACCGCGAGCGTGGTGTCCTCCACGTCAACCGGGATGGGGCCGGTGAGGTTGTCGGTATCCTTGTACCGGAACGGGTTGTAGGTCCGCACCGTGCAGTACAGGCTTTCCGGGTCTCCAACGTGGTACCGGAACAGGTCGGCAAAGTGCACGCCGCCATCGAGCGGCCACCCGCCTCCAGCCTGATCGCGGTGGTCGCGCCATGTCCAGTACCAGAGCCTCTCCTCAACATCCACCCAGTAGATCATCCTCAACTTGCCTATCATTCCAGAATCAATCGCCCATTTGATCGCACGGTTTTCCGTGGACCGGCGATAGTTCTCCGCCACCTGAAAGACTTTTCCTGCCTTCTCGGCGGCATCCAGCATCAGCTTGCCAGCTCTGAGTGTAATCGCGAGCGGCTTCTCCACTGTAACGTGTTTTCCGGCTTCAAAGCACGGCACAACCACCGAATGATGCGCACGGTGGACCGTAACAACGTCCACCGCCATCATATCGGGTTCGGATTTCAACATGGTTTCCACATCAGAATAGACACGGGGCCGCTTCCCCTGCCAGCCACCGACCTGATCCGCCATCTTTTCGGCCAGCGATTTGACAAGGTCACAGGTAGCTACGATTTCGAAATTCCTGATTCCTTTGTCCCAGAGCTCACGAAATCCCCGCTCGTGCGCGCCCATCATGCCGCCGCACCCGGTCATTCCGATTGTCACCCGTTCTGCCATCTTTCCACCTCTCGATGTGTTACCGTCCACTTTCGCCGTGCCGTACCCAGGGCGCGTGTAGAACTCACCGTCACCATCCTGCGCGTCGTCGATCAAGGAATCGGTCGCTCAAGCAGGTCTACCTCGACCGGGGCAGACGAGGGGTTCTGAACGTCAAACGCGAGCGTTTTGATTTCGTGATGTCCGATCGGTACCTCGGCGGCAATCCCGAGGAATGGCAATCGCACCCTGGCAATTCCGTCAAGCCCGTGCCCTTCGTACAAACGGACAATGATCCTGTCGTCGGCTGCGTTCCCGTTCGCATACTCCTGCGTGCGCTTCAGGATCATCCCGACAACGTTGTCCGGACCAACTTCCAGGAACTCCGCCCCGCTCTTCAACGCTCCGTTATGGTGCGGCTCGATGAACGCCACGGTCGGAGTGTTGAATTCCTCACCGGCCCGCGGAGCCATGATTGCGCGCCAGTCTCCCCCGTGGGGGATGAGGGCATACCGGAATGAGGTCGTGCCGAGATCCGGATACTGATACGTTTCCTTCGGGTTGACCTTTCGCGGATCGTGAAACGCGTAAATCGGCGTCCTCAGGACGCTCATCCGCATCTCCGATTCCTTCACGTCGAAGCCGTACCGCCCGTCGTTCAACATGGTAACGCCAAAACGCGCCCGATCCACCTTCCCCGTTACGTCTATCCACTTCTGGCCCGGAAGTTCTTCACCGTTCCAATCCCGTTCGATGTACGTGTAAGGGATCTCCGCCGTCGCCGTGATCTGGTCCAGAGCAGTCGGGACGGCCAGCTTGACCATACGGTGCCGTTCGCGGAAATCCATTTTGACGTCTACGTCGACGCGATTGATGCCCGGGTAGACGTGGAAATGCTGGACTAACGTACTATCTTCGAAGGAACTTACCACCTCGAGTGTCGCCCGGACCGGTCCCTGAGACACCACACGGATTCTGCCGTTCGCGATAAACCTCCCCAGCTCGTTCCTGAACTCGGTTATCCCGTGGCTCCAGGTGTCGGAATGATCCTTTATCACGACGAAGTTCGCGCCGGGCGCGGCAATCAACTCGGGACCGTTGCCCGCTCGCAGGCTGACCAGCCCACCCGAATAGGGATCGACGACCAGCGATAGAACGTCGTTGGACAAGCCGTTGGGGTGCGCGCAGACCATCGGTGTCTCGAACGAGGGCATCTCGTCGAGGTGCAACCTGAACACCCGGAACCCCAGCGCAGGCAGTTCGGCGACAAACATCACGGTAACCGTGCTTTTGTCACCTGCCTCCGAAACACCGGCGATCTGAACGGGCACTTCGCTGTCATCGTCAGCTACCAGACGTACCAGTTTGGGGACTACCGCAACCTCGACATCCGCCGTAATAAGGTCTCTGCGCCGCCACGGGTTAGGATTGAAGGCAACCAACGCCAGGTTTTTACCGCGCGTATCAACGCTGGTGGCGATTGCACGCAAAGAAGCTCTCTGCGAGACATCCGCCGTTTCGATCGCCTTCGCGAACATTGCGTACGTATCCTCGTACGCGGGATGGATCGAGGTGCCGGCCAGCACGTCATGGAACTGATTGAACAGCACGTCACGCCATGCGTCGCGAAGCTCTGCACCCGGATAGTATTTGTGGGAAACCAGATTCGCCACAGTGGCAAAGCGTTCGGCAGCCATAAGTTTCTGTTCCGCCCGCCGGTTCAAGACCTTTACCGCGCTTACTGCCGTATAACACCCGACCGCGTGAATCTGCAGATCATCCTTGACGACAGGGAAATCGGTTTTCTGCGCGAGAACCTTTTCTACATACGCATCGCACCGTGCGAACTTCGCGTTTGGCGCGTCCGGCATCGCGTCCGTTTCCAGAATTCCCTGAATGTTCAGTTTGGTAGGTCCGCCGCCATGGTTTCCGACGCCGTAGAAACACATCACTTCGGTAACGCCGTCGTCGG
>JAKPPK010000177.1 GCA_029547385.1 Candidatus Latescibacterota bacterium | reverse complement strand
GGCGCTTCAGCGGCGAATTTGGAGCAATAGGAGTATCTAAACAATGGCGGCAACATCGCAAAGCCTTGTCAATGATGTTGTATTGTCCAGTACCCTTCAGCGGCGCTCGCAGGGCTATGAGAACCAGATTAGCCAGCAGATTCCGTTGTTTTACTGGCTCAAGCGAAAGGGTCAGTACAAGCCGGTGAACGGCGGTACGCGGATTGAATGGGCGGTTGAGTACGGACTGGATGATTCGGAAGAATCCTACAGCGGGTTCGATGAGTTCACGCTTCCCGAGCAGGACAATGTAACGATTGCCTATGCGAACTGGAAGCAGGCGTACAAGTCGATTGTGATCAGCGGTCGTGACCGGATGATTAACACGGGCCAGAAGATTTTCGATCTGCTTGAGCAGAAAGAGAAGAATGCGATTGAGAGTCTGCAACAGCAGATGAACGAGCGGTTCTATTCGGATGGCACGGGCAACGACAGCAAACAGATAACTGGTCTTGGCGCGATTATCGCGGAAGTGTCCACGACCGGCACGCTGTTCGGGATCAATCGGGCGAATGAGGCGTGGTGGCGGAATCAGGGAAAGGATACCAACGCCGCGTATTACGATACCACCAATAACGTTCCGACGATGCGGAATGACATGGTGGAGCTGTGGTTGAAGTGCGGTCGTCTTGCGGCTGGTGGGAAGAAGGATCGGTATCCCGACCTGATTCTTGGCAGCGAAAACTACTATATGTATTACGACCGTACCTGCTCGAAGATCGGTCAGCGGTTCGTGAACACCAATGCGGCGGATGCCGGGTTTACCAATCTGAAGTTCATGGGTGCGACGTTGATTCATGATTACGACTGTCCGCAGGACGCGGGGAAAGCTGAAAAGGCGTTCTTCATCAACAGCCGTTTCATGCAGTTGAAGTACCACCCGCAGCGGAATTTCAAGGTCACCGCGTTGCAGTCCCCCGAAAACCAGGATGCTTTCGTTGCCAAGGTGCTTTGGATGGGTGAACTCATCTGCACCAACTGCGCCAAGCAGGGGCTTCACGAAGGCGTCAAACTGTCGTAAGGAGGACTGACATGAACTGGAAACTGTTGCATGGAATTGGTTCCGATGATGGCCCGGAGAAGTGCTATTTGACCGGGTATAACGGAACTGGCGCGGCTGTAGCGGCTGGTACTCCCGTATGTTGGGATTCGAGTGCCGCCGACGTGCGTACATTCGTGGCACCGGCCACGGCCAGCTTCAAGCTGGTTGCGGGTGTTGCGGAAGAAGCGGTCGGTACAGCCGAGTACACCTCGAAGATCGTGGCGTATGGTCCCGTGAAGACGCTGACGTATGGCGTGGGTACGAATTTCGTTCCTGGGGTCTCTCTGATTCTTGTGAATGGGAAAACGTATCTTGCGTACGGTACGGATGGGGACCTTAAGGGTCAGTTGCCGGTGTTTGTGGCGTTGGCCACGAATGCGACGGCTACGCCCAGCCTGACTAAGGTTTTCGTGCGGGCGATCTAGTCTCCCTCCCGTAAGGGGGGCAGGGATTTTCTCCCCTCCGGTCCCTGCCCCCCGCTTCCGTATATGGAGGGGTAGGAGGGCATTTGAAGATGTTCGGACGGTGTAAGGAATGTGGCCGGTTGCGTTGGATCACGCCTACATACATGGCTCGATACGGGATCGAGTGCCCGCGTTGCGGGTCTCAATTGGTGCGGCCTGCCAGGGTGACGTTCTTTGAACGGTTCAAGCTGTTGTACTGGTACTTGTGGGAGCACGCACAGACGGAACATTCGCGGTGGTGGTTGAATCCTGTTGAAGTGGCGCGGGGCCTATATCACGGATTGAGGGTACGGTAATGCACGATAAGTTAAAACATTTGCATATCGGCGTACCGAATTACCGTGGGTGGATTGAGTCTCCGCATCACGTGTCGATGATCACCCTGTTTCATTACCTGGGCAAGAAGGGTGTAGACGTAAGTTTCATCTGCCCGATAAACACGGTGCTTTCGACGGCGCGTCAGTTGTGTGTGAACGCGGCGTGTGAAGACCCGGCGTGCGAATACATCCTGTTTATCGATGATGACATGGTGTTTACTCCGGAGCACGTTGACGCGCTATTGACAGAGACGGTTGAGCATGATCTGGACTTCTGTTCTGCGCTGGCGTTCTCGAACTCGATTCCCACAAAGCCGTGTGTGTTTGGTCTGAACCCGGATTTGATTGAGGGTGGTGATACGCCGTGGTGGTACATCACGACGGATTACCCGAAGCAGCAGCGTTTTGAGGTGCTGGCATCAGGGTTTGGCATGGCGTGTATCAGTACGCGGATGTTGAAGAAGATGCGCGAGGGCATTCCGAACTATCAGCATTTTGCCTATAACCATGCGCTGTGTCCGAATGAGGATGTATCGTTTTGCCTGAATGCGCGTAAGCGCGGGTTCAAGTTGTATTGCGACAGCCGGGTAAGCATTGGGCATATTAGCAAAGACCGCCCGATTATCTGTGAAGACATTTACGATGCGCAGGGCCGTGCGGTGGAATACAACCTGAGCATGGAACGGATGGGTTTTACGGGGGAGGGCGTCAAACTTGAGCGCGTGTAAGCGTCGTCCTCTGGTAGACATTGTAATTCTTGGTTGCAACCGTTCTGACGTTTCTTTGCCTTGTCTGAAACACCTGATAGCGAGCGAACCTGGTGTTCGGTATCGTGTGATATTCGTGGACAACGGGAGTACGGATACGACGCCTCGCATGTGCCGGTGGTTCCGTGCGCACACCCGCCGATATGTTCCCTGGGCGCAATACAAGGGTATTGACTTTGTATCCGTTCGGAATGAGCGGAACCTTGGGTTCAGCGGCGGTAACAATACAGGGGCGGCGCACGGCACTGCCCCGTTTATTTTGTTTATGAACAACGATGCGTTTCCGCAGGGTGCGGGTTGGTTGCGCAAGCTGGTTCGGGTGATGGCCCGAGACCGGACGCTTGGGGCGGTTGGCCCTACTGCTGACAACGTGCTGGGCGTGCAGGCGGCCCGGTGGAATGACGATTGGAAGCGGAAGCATCGGAGCAAGTTTTTAAGTGGTGTGTGTGTGCTTGTCCGGCGCAAGGTGTTTGATGACGTTGGCGGGTGGGATGAGCGGTTTTTCAATGGGGATGAAGATCTTGACCTGAGCATACGGATACGCCAGAAGGGGTATAGCTTGGGTGTGGTACGAGATGTGTTTGTTGAGCATTGGTGCTCGCAGACGTTGCAACATATAGCGGCGGCGAATGGCAAGAGTATTAATGACTGGTTTGCCCATACCCGTTCGCAGTTGGTTGAGAAACATGGTGCGGCGTGGCACAACGACCTGTTTGAATGGGAGTCGTTGAAGCTGTCGCCTAGTTATTGGAACAAAGTAGGAGTGTTACCCGATGGGCGCTATTTCCAACTCCCCGGCAGAGTCAAAGACCAAATTGAAGCCTTGGGCAAATTACGACCCAAATCCCGAACCTCGACCGGAGGACAGTGCGAAACCGTGGGCGAATTACATACCTGCTACGGAATCATTGCCGGAGAAGGGGACTGCTACGTTGCCCTTGCCGGAACCGCCGGAGAAGCCCGTAGCGAAGGTGATTCCGCCTAAACCAGTGGGGAAATGATGGTATGACGCGGTTGTGCCTGGTCTCGATAGTCGCTGGGGTGCTGACGTGGGTTGGTGCGGCCCCGAGCGAACTGACGGTTCGCGTAGGTGATGAATTTGGTGTGCGGGCCTCGGTTGAGCCTGAAGTGACGCAGATAGGTGCAGACGGGACGGTGATTGCTTCGGCAACACCGTCTCCCCCGTATGTGTTTGAGTACAAGTATGCGAAAGACCTGATAGCGTATACGCGGGCGGGTGACGGGGTAACAGCAATCTATACGGACATTCCGGATTCGCCGTATGGCAAGTTGCGGGTAGAGACCACGAACCCGGAATGTTTCGTGTACTTCCGAGCTTTGAAAGTCACGGCTCCGGTGAAGCTGCCAACGCAAATGGCAACGGCGAACGGTGTATCTCTCGATGTGGTGAACGATAGCACGCTTGTTGTGAACCCGCGCAAGGCTACGTTGCGCATTTCGATTGAAGCGATACAGTTGGACTAGGGGTTGATCCATGACGTTTTCTGAGATGAAACAGCGGATATATGACATCCTTGGTCTTACGGGTGAGAGCACTCTTGTAGCGCGTTTGGTGAACGAGGCGAAAGACGAATTAGTGACGGCGGCGAAGTGGTGGTGGTTGGAGACCGCGACTTCGCATCTGTTCACGGCTGACACGCGCACTTATACGCTTGGCACTGACGTATCGGGTGTTATTGGCATGTTCACGAGCACGGGCGAACCTGTGGAATTTGTGAACCGGGTGACGTATGAGAACTTGTACCGTGATAGTTCGAGCACCGCCGCGAATCCGGAAGTGTACACAGTAGAGGGTGGCGGTTCGGTTGGTCAGCCGGTGGTGAATGTGTGGCCCACGCCGGGGGAGAACAGCACGGGCAAGGTGCGGTATTTGAAGCGGATAGCAGACATGGCGTTGGACACGGAGAGTCCTTCGCAGATACCTGCGGAGTTTCATCACGCGATAGTGAAGGGTGC
>JAKPPK010000357.1 GCA_029547385.1 Candidatus Latescibacterota bacterium | reverse complement strand
GAGGGCCAGAATCGGGTACGACGTGCTGGCGAACAGCAAACCGCCACACGCGGCAAGCAGAAGGTTGAACACGGAGATCTGGTTTGGAGTAACCCGCGTCCTCGTAAGGAACAGACTCAACGGAATGGAGATCCTCCTGTTAATCAGTCTGCTCACGGGGCCGTCCGTGGGCTTCCGAAGGGCATCTCCCAGGCGGCGTTCTGCTTCCCGCCGCATTTCGGGGGTGTCCACATCCTGCCACAACGCATCGCCGATATCAAACGTGCGCATCCGGTTTTCTGCGGCAATGCGACGTATCGCGTCGGAGAGGCTGCCGTCACTCTCGTCCTGTACGGCCCGAAGAGCATCAAAGAGCGCGGGAGTGCACAGAAACATCCCGGTGTCGATGGCATTGAAGTCTGGAAGCTGTTTGCCGATGGCGCGCAGCTTCCCGTTGTCGTCTACCACCTTCGTCGCGTCATCGAGGTCAAAGACACGGTCAATCTTGCGGTCAATGGCCAGAATTACCTCATCCGGGCCAATTGGCGTCCTCAAAAGACGGCGAAGCGTGGCGACTTCGAAAATGTGGTCGGCCATGAGCAACACGAATGGCCCGTCCACGGTGCTTTCAGCGGCAAGCGCAGACGTGCCGTTGGAGCGCGTCTTGTACTCGGGGTTATGGACCCACGTGACATTCGCCGTAATGGCGGGCTGATTCTCAATGGCAGCCCGGAGTTTTTCCGCCTGGTAACCCGTCACAACCACGAATTTCCGTATACCGGCCTCCTGTGCAGCGCGCATTACCCTGACGATGATCGGCACACCGGCCAGCGGAACCAGCGGTTTCGGGAGGCCCGCGGAGACACCCCGAAGACGACTTCCGTTACCTGCCGCGAGTATCACGGCTGTTTCAATCATGAACGAATCCCTTCAATCATCGAGACTTCTGCCATATCCGGTCGCGCTTTTCCAGCTTGTGACGCGAGCGGGAACGTCACGGTAAAGACGCTGCCCTCGCCCGGTTTGCTGGTAACCTGAATGGTGCCTTTGTGCGCTTCCGCTATCTGTGCCACGAGCGCCAACCCGAGGCCGCTTCCGCCCTCTGTATGGTTGCGTGCGCTGTCCCCACGGTAAAAACGGTCGAAGATTCTACCCAGTTCGGCTTCGTCGATTCCAACGCCGGTGTCCTTCACGGAAAGACGTACGCTTGACCCGTTTCTGGAGAGGCTGAGTTCCACCGTCCCGCCTGCGGGTGTGTACTTGACCGCATTGTCCACAAGGTTGAACGCCAGTTGATGCAGCAAAACGGCATCACCCCAGACGGAGGCGTTTTCAACGGTATGTGCCGAAAACGTGACGCCTTTCGCGCGGGCGAGAGCAAGTCCTTCTTCGCTCACGTCCTCGATAATCGGCGCAAGGGGCGTCTCCACGAAGTGAGGTCGCTCCTGACCCGTTTCAAGACGCGCAAGCATCAGGAGATTCTTCACCAGCTTCGACATGCGCTGTGCCTCGTCCAGCGCCACCTCAAGCGCCAGTTGCATCTCTTCCCTGCTGGCGCCCTCGCGCAATGCAACCTCAGCCTCGCCCTGAATGATCGTCAAAGGCGTCCGCAGTTCGTGCGATACGTCGGCGCTGAATCTGCTTACCTGCCGGAAGTTCAGCTCGAGACGCTCCAGCAGTTCATTCAGCGTGCTGATCAGCCGTCCCAGCTCGTCATCTACCTCCCTCGGCGCGATTCGCTCATTCAGGTTCGCGGCACGTATCCGCTGGGCAGTCCTGATCACGCCGTCGATAGGCCGAAGTGCGC
>JAKPPK010000166.1 GCA_029547385.1 Candidatus Latescibacterota bacterium | reverse complement strand
GCTCCGCGTGGTAATCCTCTTTCACGACTTCCACCTTCGCGCGCACCTCGCCCGCCCGTGCGACTTCAACCCCCGCCGCATAGACATCGCGGTTTGGCTCGCGGGTCTGGCGAAATGACGTGTAGCGGAACCCCTGGTCCTCAAATGGCTTCACTTCGTTCTGCCGAAGCACCAGATCGGCCTGCCGCTCGAACAGTGAGGAACCAGTGATTCCGACCGCAACAATGATGACGCCGAGATGCACGATGTACCCGCCAGAACGGCGATTCGGGGTAAGCGCCGCCACCATCGCCTTCCGGGCGGGTGGGGAATCGAGTGTTGCCGCGCGCGTGCGGAACGTCCGGAGCACTTCCTGCACGATCGTGCCCAGCACGAACGCACAGATCGCGAAAAACGCCAGCGCGTATCCGTTGCGCATGCCCGCAAGGGCAAGGCCTGCCGCCACCACAATTCCCAGCGTGGACGGGATTGCGAAACCCCGCTGGAACTCGTTTCTGCGTGCGCGACGCCAGGAAATCACCGGGCCGACACCCGTCAGCACGAGGAGCATCGCCCACAGTGGCCACAGCACGCTGTTGAACCACGCCGGTCCCATACTGACCTGCACACCGGTGAACGCGCTGCTGATCGCCGGGAAGACGGTTCCGAACAGGACGACGAACGCGATGCCGACCAGCACCACGTTGTTGAAAAGGAATGCGGCTTCGCGGGAAAACACGGATTCAATCGGACTTTCCGACACAAGCTGATCGCGACGGACGAACAGAAAGGCGAACGACACCACGCATGCAACGGCCATGAACGCCAGGAACGCGATGTTGAATGCTTCGTTCCGCGCGAAGGCGTGCACGGAGGAGATCACCCCGCTGCGTGTGAGGTACGTGCCGAAAATGGTAGAAACGAATGTGATCAGAACGAGCACCATGTTCCATGTGCGGAACATGCCGCGTTTTTCCTGCATGATAACGGAGTGGAGGAACGCCGTTGCGAGCAACCATGGGATGAAAGCCGCGTTTTCCACGGGATCCCACCCCCAGTACCCACCCCATCCGAGTGTGACGTACGCCCACCAGCCGCCCAGGATATTTCCGATGGAAAGGAAGAACCAGGCGACCAGCGTCCACCGTCGGGTCAACGAAAGCCATTCGTTGCCGAGGCTCCTGGTGAGAAGGGCCGCCATCGCGAAGGCATACGGGACGGCCATTCCCACGTACCCAAGGTAAAGAGTCGGAGGATGGAACATCATCCCGGGGTTCTGAAGCTGAGGATTCAGTCCGAGCCCTTCCGCGGGACGAAACGGCAGGCGCCAGAAGGGATTGCATGCGGGATGGAGGCCTCCTTCCGGACTGCCGAAAAGAGCCTGCAGGGTAGCGTAGAACGGGTCGCGCACCATGCCCGGGGTCATCTCGGGGTCAATCCTGTAGAGGAACAGGATGAGTCCGAGGAAGAACACTGCGATCAGCATCATGACACCGAGTGCCGGAATGACAAGCCGCGATGGCGACTTCCGGTTCCTCCACACCACAACAGCCGCGTACGCGGAGAGGAGCCACACCCAGAACAGCAGCGATCCCGCGTTGCCGGCCCAGAACGCTGAGATGGCGTACGACATGGGCAGGACGGTGCTCGTGTACCTCGCGATGTACTCGACGGTCAGGTCCCGCACGGCAAGGAGATACACGAGGATCACCGCGGCGATCGTCAACAGCCAGAACAGCGCGAGCGCAGCGCGTTTTGCGGATTCGCCGAGATCCGGAACACGGTTGCCGGCACACGAAGCGATCGCGGAATAGAGCGCGAGGAAAAAGCCTATGAGAAGGGAGTAGTGACCGATTTCCGCCATACAGGTCTCGTTTCAACGGGGCAAGATGGTGCTTCGGCGATCGCGGCGCGTTGGTCTGACACACAGGGCAGTAAATGTACCGCGGGAACCTTCAATGTGCCGTATCCCGATGCTACCTGTTCGCAGGTGCAGCCTCGTACTTGGACGGGCATTTCGCGAGAATCTGCCGCGCTTCCAGCACGCCGGTCGGCAGGTACACCCCTTCGACCACTACATCAGCCCCTTCCCGGAACGCGTCGGGAAGCGCGGTGCCCCGGTAATGGACCGGTAGAGTGTGGTGCACGGAGTCCCCCAGCACGAATCTGAGGTTGGCAGGTCCATCGCTCGCCACTCTTTCAAGGGAACCCGGCACCACCTTCCCGTTTACGCGCACGGGTTTGTTGATGTAGGCCGGTGCGCGGTCCAGAAACTCTGAGGTGGTGGTGTAGTAATGAATGGTGGCGCCCTGGCGCATCGTGGCGGCAACCACCAGAATAGCGATTGCCGCGGCGATGAGACCGAGGCTGATCAGGACCTTCGTACCCGGTTTCCGCATTGTGTATTTCCTGCTAACGTCATTCCGGCGTGTTTTG
>JAKPPK010000151.1 GCA_029547385.1 Candidatus Latescibacterota bacterium | reverse complement strand
GCAACTACGGCATCTTGCAGAGCACGGGCGACGGAGCGGATAGCGGAGAAGTAAACTTCGGCGGTGGCGGGTCGCTTTCGGTTTCTCGTGGCGCGTATTTGCGCTTGTTTGGAAACGAAAGCGCAAGCACCGGACAAGCCCACTACTTCGCAGGCAACGTCAGCACCGGCGACCACGTTTTCTACACCGGCAACGCCGTGGAGCGATTCCGGATCGGGTATGGTGGCAAAGCATATTTCTCTAGCTATTTGAAATTGCAAGGCAATTACGGGCTCTCGCAGAATACGGAGAGTGGAGCCGACAACAGGTATATCACAATCAACGGTGGAGGGGCTGAGGCCGACTCTTCGCGCGGCTCCTATCTGACCGTCTACGGAAACAACGTGCCGACCTATGCTGGGCAGCTTCGGCTGAACGCCGGTAACGTTAGCACGGGGCATATTATTTTTACCTCCGGAACGGCCGAGCAGATGCGCCTGACCTACGGCGGCAACCTCCTCATCGGCACGACGAGCGATGACGGCACGAACAAGTTGCAGGTGAACGGCGGCATCAAAGGCGCGACGCTAACGACCACCGGTGCCGGAGTCATCGGCGGCGATTTGACGGTGACCGGGGCGTCGGCGAATTTCCGGAACGCAATCAAGGCCGTAGACGGCAGCGGAAGCGGAATTGACGCTGATACGGTGGACACGAAGCACGCTTCTGATTTCGTCGCGACGAGTTCCTACACCGCCGCCGACGTGCTCACGAAGATCAAGACGGTGGATGGGAGCGGGTCGGGGCTGGACGCGGACCTGCTCGACGGGTATCACGCCAGCGCGTTCAACGCCTCCGACGCCCTCAACCTTCGCCTCAACGGCTCTCGGGCGATGACGGGGAACCTGAAACTGAATGGGAATTGGCTGTCGAATGATGGCGATAGTGAGGGCGTGTACGTCGGAGCAACCGGACGTGTAGGCATAGGAACCAGCACCCCATCAGAAATATTTGTTGTCACTGGAACAAACGTCAAGCCTGTTATTGGGAAAAATAGTCACACGGAATTGTATCCAAAGTATGACACGGCCAATATAACGGCACTGGAAATACACGCTGGAAATAATACCGGCACAAACCTTTCGCGCCTAGTTCTTTCAAATGCTTTGACCACCAGCTATGGCGGTTCAATAGATTTTGCAACCACCGGGACAGCAGGAAGTGAAAAACGATACGCTTCGATATATGCAGCTCCTGAATCGGACAGTTCTGAGACTGTAAACGGGTGTCTTCAGTTCTTCACTTCAAAAGATGGAACTATATCCGAAGTTGCGCGAATGACGAAACAAAAAAACCTCCTCATCGGCACGAAGACCGATGACGGCACGAACAAGTTGCAGGTGAATGGCCCTGTATATATTGCAAGTTATGTATCAGCTCTTGGATATATCGACCGAACCGAAGCCCCGGATACTCTTGCCGAGGCATATGCGATTGTGCAGAGTCATGAGGTGACGGCGGACGGAGAACTAGATCACAG
>JAKPPK010000120.1 GCA_029547385.1 Candidatus Latescibacterota bacterium | reverse complement strand
CAGAAAATGCTCCTTCGGTAGATATGGACGGTACGTTGCGACCGAAAGGTACCGGTTTCGATATGGGAGCGTATGAGGCATACCTGCCGGTTACCTTCTCTTCCTCAACGCCCATTATTACCAATGATACGACACCGACGCTGACATGGAATGATGTAACAGGAGCAGCCGAATTCATCCTCCAATACGACCTGACGGCGGAATATAAGAATCCTTCTGAAATTACAAACATTTATACATCTTCATACACATTCCCCACTTCTCTTTCTGAAGGCGTATATTATCTGCGCATCCGTGCTGTGGATGGAGATGGAAACAAGGGATGGTGGAGCGCCACAAAGAATCTTGTAATAGACTCATCCCCACCGATCGGCTCAGTTACCATAGAAGGCGGCATTGAATATACAAAGTCAACGGCGGTGAGCCTGACTCTTACCTGCACCGACGCGGGCGGCTGCTCCCAGATGCGGTTCAGCAACGACGGCAGCAACTGGTCGGAAGCGGAGGCTTACGCCGCGACGAAGGTCTGGACCCTCACGACGGGCGACGGGAACAAGACCGTTTACGCGAAGTTCAAGGACGGGGCAGGAAACTGGTCCGCCCCCGTATCGGCGTCGATCACCTTGGACACGACGGCCCCGGTGACTACCCCCTCCGCCGCGGCGGGTACTTACAACGGCATCCAGAGCATCACCTTGAGCGCCAATGACGGTTCGACCATCTACTACACCACCGACGGGAGCGATCCGCGGACGAGTGAGACCCGGAAACTCTACAGCGGTCCCATAACAGTGAGTTCTTCGCTGACGTTGAAGTACTATGCCGTGGATGCGGCGGGCAACCCGGAGGAAGTGAGGACGCAGGTCTACACGATCACTTACACCCTGACGGCGGCGAAGGACGGCACGGGTACGGGTACGGTGACGAGCGACCCGGCGGGCATCGCCTGCGGTGGCGATTGCACGGAGGCCTATGTATCCGGCACCCAGGTGACCCTCACCGCGCTTGCCGATCCCGGTTTCACCTTCACCGGCTGGTCGGGGGCATGTACGGGAACAGTCGTGACCTGCACGGTGACGATGGACGGGGCGAAGAGTGTGACGGCGTCCTTCAACGACCTCACCCCGCCCACGGGGACGATCGTTA
>JAKPPK010000117.1 GCA_029547385.1 Candidatus Latescibacterota bacterium | reverse complement strand
TGGGGGTCACCCTTTTCATGAACATAGCGTACCGCGTCGACAAGAAGGTCCTTCATTTCACGGGCAGCTTTTTCAAGATGCGCCACGGACGAAAGGTCCGCCTGTGCGAGGATTTCGTCGATATGCTCGGCTGCGGTTCCTTTTATGACGCCTCCGATCGCGGCAACAACCTGGAGCTGGGTGGTACCTTCGTAAATGTTGGTGATGCGCGCGTCGCGGTAGTGGCGTTCAATGTTGAACTCCTGCATGTACCCGGTTCCGCCGTGAATCTGGATGCCCTGGTAGGCCACTTCATTACACATTTCGGTGTTGTAGGCCTTTACGGAAGGGGTCAACAGAGCGGCAAGACCGGAAGCTTTCTTGTATTCTTCTTTTACTTCACGAGCCCGTGTTTCGTCGTTGTCGTAGATGTTCTCGAGATGGTTCTTGATGTCCACGATGCGGCAGGTGTGGTACATAAGGGTGCGGCCGGCTTCGATCTTGACGCGCATGTCGGCGAGAAGTTCGGAAACGGGGATAAACTCGCGGATCGCCTTGCGGAACTGGACGCGTTCTTTCGCGTACTTGTCCGCTTCGGCATAAGCCGCTTCGGCAATGCCGAGGGCCTGGGCGGCGATGCCGAGGCGTGCACCGTTCATGAGGGACATGACGTATTTGAAAAGACCCATCCGCCTCTTTCCGCAGAGTTCCGCCGGAGCGTCGTTGAACTGGATTTCGCAAGTTGGCGATCCGTGTATGCCGAGCTTGTGCTCGATACGGCGGATCTTCATGCCGGCTTCCCGTTCGTAGATGAACATGGAAAGTCCGCGGGCGTCGGTTGAGCCGGCTTCGGTCCGGGCGAGTACGAGGGAGATTTCCCCGCAGCCGTTCGTGATGAAGCGTTTTACACCCTTGAGGCGCCACTGGTTCTTGTCATCTTCGTAGGCGGTGAGCATGACGGCCTGGAGATCGCTTCCCGCGTCGGGTTCGGTGAGCGCCATGGACGCGGTAACCTCGCCGCGGCAAAAGCGGGGGAGGTAGCGTTTCTTCTGGTCTTCGT
>JAKPPK010000350.1 GCA_029547385.1 Candidatus Latescibacterota bacterium | reverse complement strand
CGCGAACCCGTCGCACTGGATCGGGAACCGGACGTGGAACGCCTCGATCCACCGCGTCACTCCGTCCACGGTCTGCGGGCGGAACGCAATCGACCAGTCGAGCAGGCCCAGGTCGCACGTCAGCATGTCGTCCCTGACGTGGAAGTTGCGGCACCCGGCGCATGGGGTTTTCGGGCTCATTGGGCACCTCCTTTGAAGTGTTCGCGCAGCATCGCATCGAACGCCCGCGCACCCATGTACGCAGCGTTGCATCCGTACCTCGAGGGACCGTAGCCGACGAGTTGCGAGTACAGCGGTGGAACAACCTTCGAGGTCTGCCCCGTCTTCAACTTGCTGTTCAACTCGTCCACCCGCAACGCCCATGCCGTCCCGCGACAGTCGCAGGAACAGGTAGACTCGTAGCACTGGAACGCCAGCGGGGTAGCACGCAGGGTATGGAACCACCCAATTTCCAGCTCGGCGTCCCCCGGGATACGGAACGTCTGAACGTCCTCATCCTCGGTACGGGTCGAGAGTTGGAAGTCAACCCGGATGAACGACATGATCCCGTCCTTGCACTCGCCGCAGTACCGTCGAGCCGCTTCCGGCGGAACGTACCTTGCTGCCGCGATTCGGTCGCGAATCTCGACGAACCGCGCGGGCTCGGGCAGGTACTTGTCATCATCCGTTTCGCTCTTCGCTTTCGCGATCCACTGGCACGTTTCCAACCACTCCGTTTCCGTGAACTCCGACTCCAGGAGGTCGCGGAGGGCTGTAGACCTTTCGTCCGTCAGGGAGCGTCCGAACTTCGCCCGGAGGCGGGAGAGTCCTTGTTGCCATTTCTCGGATAACACGCTCAATCTCCTTTTCGCGACGGGGAGCATTCGGCCGGTCGGGCTCGGTTACGGCAGGGGCCGCACCAGTTCCGTGGCACCGGTCCTGCGCCCTGCTGAACCATCCCGCGATGAACCGCGTCCAGTTGGTCTTCTTGCGGGTAGGGTCCGCGCGAACCCATGCGCGAGCCTTGCGCAGTTCATCGTCCACGTCGATTGCCGGGTAGTCCATCGCCCACGCGCTTCGGAGTTCCGGGGTGACGTTCACCCATTCCCAGGATTCCATGTCGAGGTGAAGTTTGTCCGGCTTCGGCGTCCTCGTCTTGCGAGGCGACGGAGCAGGACGATCCGAAGGATCGTCTTTCTTCTGTTCCTTGTTCCCGGAATCGGAACCGGACTCGGACTCGGCCCCGGAGAACGGCCCCGGAGAACGGACGCGCGCGCACGAGGCTACCCACCCGGGGACTTCCGGCGCTCCCCTGTCGACTAGCGCGCGAATAACCTTGTAACTCCTCCATTCCATTGAAGGCGGCAACAGGGCAACAACATCGCTCGGCGGAGCAGCGCACTTGCTCAACGCTGGCTTGTTAACGCTCTGCCACCGCAAGAACATCCGCACAACAGACCAACGCTCCCCACTCACATCCCAAGCGCAGATCATCGACTGCGCTTCAAGCTCTGCCATGTACTCGCGGACGTGGCCGAGGTTGATTCTCGGCTTGTAGAGAAACGCCCCCGACTTGCACCGCTCGGGACGCCAGCGAAGCACGCCCCAATCGTCCGCATCGTTCCATGTCCACATGAACAACAGTTGTGCCCCGATGGACAACCGACCGAATTTCTCGTCCTGCCAGATAGCAGGGTCGATGTCTCGCCGTCGCACTTTGTGCCTCCGGTCTAGCGGTCGTTCTCTACGCTCTTGTCGGACACTCCGATCTTCTTCGGTCGGTTCCACCACGGCGAATGGCAATGCTGGTTGGGGCACACGGTAGGGTTCTCCATCCTCGGAGTCCAGGTGTGCCCACAACGCTGGCACGTTACCGCTCGCTGGTGAGTCTTGCGGTTGTCCAATTCCGCACCTCCAAATGAGAGATTATAAGTTACTTTGTATCAGGTCAAGCGGAAAGATTTGACCCTCCCCGCGACCCGTGCCACAATCCGAATCTCCTGTTCCACCCCGGGCCGCGCCTTCTCCCCTGGGCGCGGTCTGTTCACAGCAGCACCCCCTTCGGTTCGATCCTAGCCCTGGCGGTGGCTGGCATGAACAGGTCTCCCACGGACTCGACATCCACCAGCCGTTCGCGCGACTTCGCAGCCCAGAACGGGTCGATCTCAACACCGATGTAGCGCCGGCCAGTGCGTATCGCCGCCTCACCGACCCATCCCCGGCCCGCGAAGGAATCGAGGATCACATCGTTAGGCCGGGAGTGCAGTTGGATGAAGTGTCGGGCGAGTTCCCAGGGCTTCGGCGTCGGATGTTCGTCGGCGTCCGGGATGATCTTCCGCACCCCGTACTGTCCCGGCCGAATGATGTTCTCAACCGTGTTGGTCTCGTCGTACCATGCACAGGCCGCTCCGGGCTTCTGGCCCACAAGTATCGCTTCCCAGGATCTTCGATAGTGCCACCCCATGCCCATCGGGCCTTTGTCCCATACGACGATCTGCTTGAATGAGAACGATTCGGCCATCCAGAGGGACCAGTTCGCCAGTTGCGGATCGCCCCCGCCACCACCGGCGCAGCAGCAGCAGCAGCAGCCCGGTTTCAAGATTCGCCGAAGGATAGGCATGACTGTTCGATACAACTCGTGCGCCTCGACCCCGTCGTTAGCAATCGCTCGCGGAGCTTCGGCGACCTTGGCTTTCCCGAGCGCGCATTCCCTGCGATGAATCAGATCGCCGTCGTCGTTGTTCTTGTGCCCATACGGCGGGTCCGTCACGACCGCATCCACGCACCCATCAGGCATGTCGCGGAGTACGTCGAGGCAATCGCCCTGGACAACCGCCCATCGGGCGGACCCGTCAAGAACGTTCTGCCAGCGGTCGTTCACCCTACACCTCCCCGTACTCTGCCAACGTCCGTTCCATCCACCGGGAAGCCCGCCTCGGCTGGTAGCACCTTGCCACCCGCGCCATGCTCGGCTCGTCCACCAGGCCGTTGGAGTCGAACCGTAGCAGGCCGTCCACGATCCATCCCCGGATCGTTTTCTCCGAAACGTGGTAGCGCGCAATCAACCCCCGAATGGTCGGTTCGCAGGGCGGCAGTGCGGGCTCGACGGGTGCCTGGATCTTGGGCAGAAACAACGTCGTGTTGCCGTCCTTCCAGCCGCCCTGACGCTGCTTCTTGGCGGGGGTCCGCTTCACCGGCAGGGCAACGACCTTGGCAGGGGCCGCGCACGCAGCGGGTTTCCGCTTCGACACCTCGCGCGTCCGGGTCGCGCCCGACTTCTGGCGACCGACGATCACGCTCTGCTGGCACTCGCGGGCAATCCGATCCGCCTCGCTGCGGGTGATCGCCTGCGCGTTGCTGTTGCCGACCTTGATCTTGTGGACCTCGTGGGCGAACTTGCGGATGCGAGCGTTGACCGCATCCTTGCCCACGCCCCAGAGCTGCTCAAGGTCGGCGCGGGTCAGGAGGTTGTCACTTGCCATTGTTGCGACTCCGCGACAGGTGGATGACCGCCGTGAACGTGCCAAAGGGGCACTCGACGTGTCGGGTGTGCGTCGGCTGCGCGTCCCTGCCGTGGCGCACGACCTTGCGGGGGAATCCCTCGCGCGTGTCTTCGTCGTCAACGCCCCAACACTCTGCGGTTTCGGTGTCGAGGTAGGGACAGAACCCGTACTCGTTGTCGCAGCCGGGGGACTCGATTCGGATTGTGCGGTTCATCGGGACACCTCCCCAAAAATGAAACCTTCGACCGGCACCTCCCGCCCCGTCCTGCGCGAAAGAAGATCGCGCTCTTGCGGGCGAGGCGCACACCTGCCCGTGAGCCATGCCCAAAGCGTCTGCCGCCTGATGCCGAGCGTCTCGCAGGCGACATCCTTACCCTCGCGTTCGACCCATGCCCGAAGTGTCATTTTCGCCTCCTCTTGCCGGGAACGCCCCGACTCCCGCAAATGATACCGCGTCCCGAGCGGGCTTGTCAAACCGAATCGTGCGCGAGCGGCGCAACTCCTTGTCTATCAACGCTTTCCGCGCGGAGTGAAAAATGTTCTTGACAGTCGATTCGGTTCATGCGACAATCTGCTCGTGAGGTTGAAAAACGGTCTTTGAAACGCGGTGGCAACGGGGCTTGGTTGTTTATAAACCCAAGCGCTGCGAACCGTGACCGGCTGCCTATGGTCCTCGAAGTGGGTACGGCTAACCGAGGATGTCGGGCGCTCGTTCGCCACCACGGAGACACGACGGAACCGCATCGGGACGCTGATGCGGGGAGTGATCCATCGGGCATGCTCGATGGGTGGCCGCCAGCA
>JAKPPK010000067.1 GCA_029547385.1 Candidatus Latescibacterota bacterium | reverse complement strand
GGTGCAACGGTGACGAGAAGAGAATTATGCATCACATAGATTTGTATGTGAAGGGCGTACATCAAGACCAGCGGGCTGTTCGTCGTGCCATTGATAGGGAAAACAGGGAGGCTCAAAAATGCAGCGAGTGAGAATCAAGCGTATACGCGAAAACGCCGTCACTCCCACATACCAGCTCGACGGCTCTTCCGGCTTCGATCTGGCCGCCTGCGAGACGGTCGAAATCCCGCCGCTGCAAACGCGGGCCGTGCCGCTCGGGTGGGCTTTCGAGACGCCGGAGGGCTTGGAGATTCAGATTCGCCCCAGGAGCGGATTGTCCTTGAAAACGCCGATGCTCGTGATGTTCGGCACTGTGGATTCGTCGTACAGGGGCGAAGTCTCCGCAATCGTGCGGAACACGAGCAACAGTGAAATCATGGTGCGCGAGGGTGACCGCATAGCGCAAGGGATACTCGCACCGGTGATTCGCGCCTGCTTCAAGGAGTGCGACGACCTCTCCGAGACCGTGCGCGGGGCGAGCGGGTTCGGGTCGACGGGGGTGTAGCCGGGTGCAGGACAACCTTTTCCGATGCGTCGAGCGCGAATTCTATTCCTACACCGAGAATTGCCGATACCTTGAATCCCTCGAACTGCGCAAGCAGTGCATTCCCGCTTTTCGTTCATCTTCCGACTTCAGCGAGCGGGTGGATACCGGGACGAACTACAGCGATCCCGTGTCCATCTGGTTCGAGAAAGTGGAGCTTCTCGAAGAGGAGATTGCCCGCTACCGACTGCGCACCATTCCCATCTCGAAGATGCTTTCATACCTCGAAGACTGCGAGCCGGAACTTTTGCGCCTGTTCAGACTGCGCTATGTCCAGCAGATGAAATGGGTGATGGTGGAGGCCGAAATGGGACTGTCGGAGAAGGTCCGACGGAGTCTGCGGAGCAAGCTTGTTTCCAAGGGGGCGCGCTTCCTTGGAGTGAAGGGCTGAAAAAGGGCGCATTTTGGGCGGGTTTGTCCTGTTTTTTGTGATATGGTTTTATCGTGCAACAGTTGCACAAACGCGGGGGCGACGACCATTCAACCACTCTTCGGGGATGACGGTCCGCTCCCGCTTTGTTATTGAGCAGACAACCCGCGCCGGGCATTCGCTACCTTGACGCCGGGATGTAGGCCGCTCCCCCAGAGGCGGCCAACTTTGGAGGTGGATTCATGCCGAACAAGCCGGGCGAGCAATACGCCTTAAAGCGACACAAGGACAAGGAACGACAGTACAACGCCTCCCGTCCTGCCCGGCATGGGTTCTACGCCACCCCAGAGTGGCGGCGGCTCCGGGACTGGTACAGAGCACGCCATCCGCTCTGCGAGGAGTGCCAGCGACAGGGCCGGGTGACGGCTGCCGAGCTGGTGCATCACAAGAGAGAGATATCACAAGGCGGCGAGCCGCTGGACATGGAGAATCTAGAGAGTCTTTGCAGGAGCTGCCATAGCAGGCTGCACGGTGTCAGCCGGGGGTAGGGGGAGCCTAAATACCCAGGGGGGTATCCCCAAACTACGCGCGGGGGTCACGCGCGAGATTCCGCAGGTTGGGACATGGGGGGGCGGCTAAGATTAAAGTGATAAAAAAGCGCGTTGAGGAATTGATTCCATACTCCAGAAATTCCAGGACGCACAGCGACGCGCAGGTTGCGCAGATAGCAGCATCTATACGCGAGTTTGGTTTTATGAATCCGGTCTTGATTGA
>JAKPPK010000064.1 GCA_029547385.1 Candidatus Latescibacterota bacterium | reverse complement strand
CGGAACCGTAAGAGCAAATTGCAGCGTCTTGGTGCCGTTGAAGGAAAGAAGGCCGCTGCCCTGAACCTGAATGGAACACGGGGACCCTGCGTCAACCGAGGAATCTGCCGAAACAGCGATATGGACCGGCACCATGTTCAGGTTGCGTACTAGGACAACGCCGTTCGAGACAACGACCGGCCTCTTCAACTTCACGAAGTAATCCAGATACCCAACGCCGCTTGTCACTCTTTCCAGAGCGACCGGTCCGCTGACACTGTCTGGACTTGTCGATGCGGCGGTCAAGCGCACCGTTAACAACTCTCCAGACCCGGAAATGAGGTGGGGAGATACGCAAGAAACGACAATGCCGCCCTCGACCGGGGTGGTTGTCAGCACGGTGCCATCGGGGAGTAGTTCACCGGGCAGCATGGAGACATCCGAGAACACGACCCCTGAAGGCAATCGCATGTTCAGGTTGACAGTCGTTACAGAATCTCGCATTGTGAGCAGATCGACACTTACAGGCATGAGGGCAGGTTGGCCGGCGTTGATCTGCGCAATCGACGGGAGGCTCAGCGTGATGGGAACCGGAACGGGGTTCCTTATTTTCACGACCCCGTTTTGGACAACACAAGTAGGTTTGTCTCGTTCGTTGAAGTAGGAAAGCCAAACGTTGTTTTGCAGTAACCGCTGCGGCCGCACTTCTCCAATGGAACCGTCAATTGCGTCCGGTTTGGCTCTACAACGCAAATAGAACAGAACCCCGGTGTTCAGAAGTGGCACCGTCCAATACCCCCCCACAATTACCACGCTATCCCTTTTTGTGGAACTGAAACCACCGCCGCCCAGCGGGAAGGCGGGGCCTTTGATTGCGATGGAGTCAACCATCAACACGTCGAGAGGGATCTTTACTCCGAAGTTGAAGGAAGTTATTGCGTCCCAAGTGTCAGGAGGCATGAATCTTGTGGATATGCTGATAGGGAGGAGAAACTCCTCCCCCGCTTCTACCGAGGTTTCCTTGGGCACGGCGAGGATTATTGGGTCCGCAAGAGGGTTTCTGACGCAGACTTGGCCGTTTGTGATGGTACAAGGGATACGCCCGTTGTTCAGGCAATCAGGTGTCCCTCCCTCTCCGGTCAGGGGCAACAGGGTTACGTCACGAACCGTATTTCGGCGGTTGGTGTCGGGCAGCGCCGTTTTCGCTGTACAACGGAGGTAAAACAGAGCACCTTCTCCCACTATGAAGGAACCGCTTCCGGAAATTATCGCACGATCCCCTTCCATGCGAAATGTTAGCTCCGAAAGTGCTATCGCCCCTTTCTCAGGAGCAATATTCTCCATCAGGACGTCCATTGGCAGTTTCATCGAAAGTGCGAAGGTGGAAAGAGAGTCCCAAGGCCACGCCGCCGATACTCGCACCGGAAGCCGGAACTGAGTTCCCGTTCCTACCGAGGAGTCCATGCCCGTGCTCAGAAGAATGGGTACGATCGGATTTCGAACGAGCACGTTTCCATTCTTGAGGACCGGAACAGGTCCCCCCGCGCCGAACACGCCGACGTACGCATCGTTTTTCAGGACTTTGAATAACGTCACCGGGCGAATTGTGCTTCGAAGCGTCGCATTGGGCATCACAGTCTTTGCCATGCAACGGAGATAGAAAAGCACTCCACTGCCGACGATCGGGGAACCACTTCCGGTTACGTTCACTATCCGGATGCCGGCACTGTCGCGTTTGGTGGAGGTTAGAGTAGCGAGGGGTATGTCACCCGGCACCGCGACCGTGTCAACGCTCAGGACATCTACGGGGAGATACACGGCGAGATTGAACTGCGAAACAACGTGGGAGTCGGCCAAGGTGGCAACGCGAATTGGCAACAAGAATTGTGTGCCTACATCCCCCCACGTGTGATCAGGCACACTCAGAACGATTTCGCCAAGAGATTTCGCGCGTGCGATGGACGGCAGAATCCAAGAAGCGGCTAGGAACAGCACCAGCGTCAAGGTGTTACCGGACCGACATCGGGACCCCTTCATGTGCGCCCCCAACGGCTTTGTCATTCACTGTGAACCGCGCCGGAACCAGGGCCAGCGTCTGCTTTGATCCGTTGCCAGCACAGCCGCCGCGGACACCGCGGCGGCAATCATCAGAGGCAGAAACCATTCCCGGGGGCCGTACCCGGCAACATTTGCTGCAACGCCTGCCACGAAGAGGAGAAACAACACGAACGCAACGATATGGAGTAAATCCCAGTAGACCGATCGCATGCCCTTACGCTTCCCACGTGATCCCCCCCGAGATCGAGATTGCCCATCTCCAATATAGCGCTTCAATCCCAGAAATGGGACAACTCACGCCTGTGGCTTCGAGTTTCCCGGGCACGGGCTCGCGTCCGCAGATCGAACGGCGTCGGCCAGCCAGCGTCGGACATCAGCTTCTGTTTCCAGTTTCCCTTCCAGCCAGAGCCGTTCTGCCTCCGCGAGAAGCTCACCCATGGTCGCGTCGCGCGGCACTCCCGCCTCCGCAAGCACGGTGCCGTTCACGGGCATGCTGCTCTTCCCGCCGTGTGCTTTCCCTTCGGCGATAATCCGGTCGGCGATGTCACGAATTCGGGAAACGGCGTCCGCCAACCCGAACGACGCCGCATCTGCCGCCCAGAACGACACGAGGGCGCCGGTTCTGTCATTGCGCACCAGTTGTGCGATGCGCCCCTCTCTGAGAGAGTTCTGCGCCGCCCAGACCATGCGCCGGGCAATCAGCGCGCCGACCCCATCCACCACCGACCGCGGCGCGCGAAGTGACGCCAGCACGGCCTCGGCGCGTGAGGCTGCCTCTTCGTCGTACGGCTCGACAACCCTGTCGGCGGATTCATTCGGCGCCGCGCGTGCTACGCCGTCTGCCAGCACGCACGCGAGAACCAGCACAATCGATGCATCCGAGGCCAGCGCCTCAAGGCGCGCCGAAGTGCGGACAATCGTTTCCGACGACCGGACGACATCGGGCCCGAAAACGTGTGGTAGAAGCCCGAGTTCGGCAAGAAGACGGAATGCCACTTCGCGGTGTTCCGCCGTCATCATGAATTCGAGTTCCTGCCAGATCCGCTCCCGCGCGATTCTGCCAAGGGATGGAGCGGCCGACATGAGGGCGAGCCGGGTGGTTTCTTCCAGCGAAAACCCGAATCTCGCCGCAAATCTCACGGCGCGGATGACGCGCAACGCATCCTCCCCGAATCGCTCCGCCGGGTCCCCGATTGTTCTGATGATGCCTTTCCGGAGGTCCGTGAGCCCTCCGCAAAGATCGATCACGGAACTTCTGGACAGATCAAACGCCATCCCGTTGATCGTGAAATCGCGCCTGCGGACGTCCGCTTCAAGATCGGCGTATTCCACCCACGAAGGTCGTCGACCGTCTTCGTAGTTGCCTTCCCTGCGGAAGGTGGCCACATCAAACGAGAGACCGTTTGCCAGCACGGTGATGACGCCGAATTGTGCGCCGAGCCGCAACGATCGCGGAAAGAGCGCCTGCGTTTCCTCCGGTTTCGCCGACGTGACAATGTCGAAATCCTTCGGAATCAGCCCGAGCACCATATCACGCACGCAGCCGCCGATCAGGTACGCGTCGTACCCCGCCGCATGAAGGGTGCGGATTACGTCAGCGGCGGCGGCAAACTCATGGGACGAGGAGAGGGGCGGGGATATCACAAGGGGGAGCTGTTCCACGAGGTGCCCCACCATTGCGGTGTCAGAACAGAATCGTGCGGAGTTCGCCCCGGATCGGTTTCCGTCTGCGACGAAACTCCAAGCGCCGCCGCAAGTACCGACTCGAGATCAGATTTGTCGTTGTTCAGGAGGGAAATAACAAAATCTGCACCGCAGGACAGTCCCTCGGCGGCGAGGTCCGGGAGTTCCCCGATGCTTTCCAGTACACACGGGACATTCCGCAGCCGCGTATTCGACTTCACCCGGCGGATCAACTGGGTGCCGGGTGTTTTTGGCATATGATGATTGGCAAGCAGAAGGTCCACGCGGGAAGCGCCGAGTATTCGCCACGCTTCCTCGCCATCCGGTGCCGTAAGCACGTGAAGGCGGAAGGGAAGATGAACGAACCGGTTCAGCCAGATGGCCAGAATCGCCCGCATGGACGGGTTGTCGTCGACGACAAGGATGGTTTTGTGTCTGGCCACAGCATGCACCCGCGGCGTTCGGGACGATCTGTCATTGGTGGGAGTGTGCTCCAGTTCACAAAGATATGCGGTTTGTGAAATCTGGCAAGGCCGCTTCGTGCCTCCCATCTCATTTTGTCCGGGGCGGGGCAATAACGATACTATTTCGGAAGGCTTCTTCATCACCGCAGGGAGGTGGACAATGCCGACACTGCACGGGCGCATCACTGACGCGGCGAATGGCGAACTCCGCGAGGCGAAAGTCAGCGTGGTCGATTGCGAGGGGGGAGTACGCACACCGGAGGGGGCGGTTCTCAAGGTGGGGAACGGGCTGGTTTCGTTCTACTGCGGCGGGGAGTTCTCCGTTCCGGTGAAGGGTGGCCCCTGTCGCATTGTTGTGGAACGCGGTACTGAGTACGAGCCGCTGGTGAAACACCTCAACGTCCCCTGGAAAGGCGACCTCGATGTCACTCTGGAGCTGCGGCGATGGGTTGATCTCCCCCGCATGGGCTGGTACCCGGGCAACACGCACATCCACTACGATCAGAACGAAAGACAGCCGTACGAACGGCTTCGCCTTGAACCACACGTGAATGACTTCGCCGTCACGGTCGTAAGCATTCTCCAGCGGTGGGATCTCCCGTACGCATCCAACCGTTTTCCCCTCGGCGCGTTCACCGAGTTCAGCACGGCACATCATGTGGTGGATGTGGGAGAAGAGGTCCGGCATAACTTCTGGGAGGGAGGGTTCGGATACGGCCATCTGCTGGTGTTCCGTATCCACGACCAGGTGGAGCCGTTGAGCCGGGGGATGCTGGTCAACGATTTCAACCCCGACTATCCCCCGCTCTGCTTGGCGTGCGACGACGCGCACCGGCAGGGCGGAATAGTGGTGTGGTGCCACAACGGCCTCGGAATGGAAGCCCCAGTGGCAGCCGCGCTGGGCAAGCTGGACGCGCTGAACCTTTTTGATCCCTACTGGATGAACCCGGAGTACGACTTGTGGTACAAAATGCTCAACTGCGGATTCCATCTGCCGGCGAGCACCGGAAGCGACTGGTTCGTCTGCTCAAATAACCGCGTATACGCCTGCACCGGGACAGACTTTTCATACGACACATGGTTGGCGGCGCTGAAGAAGGGTCAGACATTCATTACGAACGGCCCGGCGTTGCTTCTTTCCGTGGATGGTTACGGGCCGGGTGCGTTTCTGCCCTGCACCTCAAAACGTGCCCTCGAGGTGAAAGTCGAGTGGCGTTCTTTCCACCCCATTGAGGTTGTCGAGATAGTCCGCGACGGTTTCGTGATTGCGCGCAAGGAGTTCGCAACCGGGAGCCGGGAGGGATCGTTTGTTCAGACAGTGCTCCCGGAAACCGACGGGTGGATTGCCGCCCGCTGCTCAGGCAATGCCCGCGACAGCTTCGATCAGGCCATCTTCGCGCATACGAGCCCGGTCTACGTCCAGACAGGCGCTCCTTCCCCGGCACGGGAAGAAGCCGCCCGGTTCTTTGCAGATGTGATCCGTGGCTCAGTTGACTGGGTCAACACGAAAGGGCGCTTCCACAACAAGCAGCAGCGCACCACCGTTCTGAACCTTTTCCGGGAAGGGGCGGCCGTCTACGAAGGCATGCTCCGAAAGGCGCACACGTAAATACGAACTCTGACGAAGCGGCTTCAAAGGCTCTATTCGGTGGTTCGGATGACACGGAAAACCTGCACCCGGTTGTTTCCCGTATCGGCCACCCACACAACGTTGCCGGCAGGGTCACTTGCCACGCTGCAGGGCTCCAGAAACTCGCCATCTTCGTTTCCGCGCAACCCATGTTCACCTGTAAGGTGATACATCCGGTTGAGGAACACGAGCCGGTTGTTCCCGGTGTCCGCAATCAATATGTCCCCCTGTGGAGTCACGTTCACGCCGCGGGGACGCAGAAGAATCCCCTCTCCCCAGGTGCGCAGAAGCGTCCCGAAGCGGTCAAACACTGCGATCCTGTCGTTCCCGGTATCGGCAACCACGATGTTCCCGTCGGGGCTGCACGCCACCCCGGCGGGGTCGGAGAGAATGCCGGTTGACTGGATCCTCGCTCCCAATTCTGAGGGGGTTTCCTGGTAGAGCTGGATAAGTCGGTCTGCATCGATGTCGGTGCACCAGATACTGGCATCAACGTTGAGCGCGATACCGTTCGGATACCCGAGCGGGCCGCCTTCCGCGTCCTTGTTGATCACGCCCGCCCAGACGAGGTCCTGGCCCAACCTCACCAGGCGCCGGTTATACGTGTCGGCCACCCAGATATCCAGATTGCGGCCCGCTGCGATGCCTGCCGGGCGGTTGAACTGGCCGTCGCTCCACCCGAACCCGCCAATCTCACGAACGTAACGCCCCTCGCCGTCGAACTCCTGTATGCGGTCGTTCCCTGTATCAGCGACGTACCAGTGCCCGAATGACGCGCACGCGATGCCCCGCGGTTGACGGAAGCACCCGGATGACGAACCGCGTTCGCCGAACGAGCGCACGAAAACAAGGTGCACCGCTCGCGTCAGCGCGAGTGCGCTGAGACCAGATTCGAGCTGGTATCCTCCGCACCCGCAGAACAGCAGCGCCATCACAGTGAGGAGACGCAACCGCGATGCAGTCATTCTCGTTCCTCGCCTCGGGCGTGGGCTTGATCCAGCCCCCGCCGCCATGCCGACGCTATCAGATAGTCGAAAACCCACATCGGCCAGCGCGCGCCGAGGTGTCGCTTCACGAGTGCTTCCACACGACGCGAAACACATGGCGTCGTGACAAACCGGATCGCGCTGCGCTTCCAACGGTTCCTTTTTGCGTAGCGAACCGGACCGAGCAGATCTGCGCGGAGCTGCGTCGTGAAAACAGGGTCTTCGTCAAAAAGAACAGGCATGCACTCCCTGGCGAACGATTCGGACAGGGAAAGCACATCCTCCAGGCGCCGCCTGTGAGCGTGATACGCGCGCGCCTGCGGCACACGGACGAACCGCGCTCCGTGTTTCTGCAACCGCCACGCCAGTTCTATGTCTTCACCTCCCCAGGCGCGCACTCGTTCACTGAAGCCCCCCGCTTCTCGCAAAAGAAACGTCGGCACGGCGGAGTTGTAGGTCAGAAAATACCTGAATGGGATCGGTTCATCGGCTTTCAGTTTTGCGATGCCGCGCGTTTCGAGGTAAAGTGTCAGTGCGTCGCGCGGAATGTCGGGGTGGAAACAGACGCTTCCCAACCCGACCGCCCGCCCCGCGGGATCAATTGCCTCCTGGTAAGCGCGTATGAAACCCGGAAGGACCCTCATGTCATCATCGAGAAAAACCACCAGCGGGCTGTCCACCAGAGCCAGCCCGGCATTTCTCGCGGCGGAACGCCCGCAGTTCTTCTCCAGTCGGAGGAAAATCAGTCGGAACGGGAACGCTCCGGGATCAAGCTCAACTGCTGGAACCGACCCGTCATCGACCACAACGACCGAAAACGGCACTTCTCTCTCGAATTGCCCGGCGAGTGTTTCCAGTGCTGCGGAAAGATGCTCCGGCCGGTTGTAGGTTGGCATGAGAACGGTTATCTCAGCCATCGTTCCTGTTCTCCGGGGAGGAGTTGCGGGCGGAAAGCCTCGCATATACCTCAAGCAAACGGTCGGATTCGCGCTCCCACGTAAGCTCGCGCGCCGCTTTCACGCAGTTTTCGGACAATCGTTTTCTGTCGGAGACGGCCCTCCGTATCGCGTTCGCAACCGCCTCAAGGTCGCATCCCGGCTCAACCAGTACACCGACGTCGTACTCGCGAACTACCCGTCGAATTTCCGGCCAACCGGTCGCCACCACAGGGACTCCCGCCGCGATGTACTCGAACAGCTTGTTGGGCAGAGCAAGCTGCAGGTTCATTCCGGCGGATTCGCCAAGGAACAGCCCGATGTCGCACGCAGCCGTGTACGGAGGCAAATCTTTGAACGGAACGGCATCAAGAAAACTGATCCGATCCCTGGCTGGCGACGCGGCGGCGCGGTGCTCCATGTCTTTTCTCAGCGGCCCCGCACCTATGAGAACAAGGTGTGCGTCCGGAAGAAGCGTCATGGTGTCAATCGCCCGTTCTATGCCCAGCCCCGGAAGGAAACCACCCTGGTAGAGAACAAGCACACGCGAAGGGGGACAGCCAGTCATCTCGCGAATTGGTGCCGGTTCGACGGGACCGATCTCCTTTGGCAGATTGCGCAGCACGACCGCGCCGACGCCATATCGGGCTCGCAGTTCGTCCGCAATACCCTCGCACACCGTTATCACGGCGTCACTTCGGGGGATCAGCGTTTTTGCGAAACCCTGCCACGCGGCGCGAACGACTGGTCTGCCCACGAGACTGGGAAGCTCAACCCAGAGTTCATGGGCGTCGTGCACGAGCTGTGCGCGCGTCAGCGATGCCGCCAACCAGGCTGGAAACAGCGTGTCAAGGTCATGAGAATGAATGATCCGGGCTCTGCGCTCCATCAACGCTGAGAACGCGCGCCGCCAGAAACACGCGTACCTGATGCGCAGGGAGTCCGATGTTCCCACCGGGATTCTTTTGACAGTTACCTCTTCCCAGCCGGTCAACGGCGGGGTGCTCGGTGTTTCCATCCCGATGACGCGGACGTTGTAGCCGGCGGCGATGAGCGACGTTGCCTCCTTGAAGACACGCGCGTCGTGCCTGAGGTCGTTGTACACAACCATGTCGACTGCGATGCCGCCGCCGTTACGCGCGTTCATCTCGACCCCTTTGGGAGCAATGTACGGAACTTGCGCTTCCATGCGGGTGCGGTTTTCGCAACAAAAGAAGCCCGGCGTGACCGCGACCATTCCACGGCGAGGTAGGGTGTCAGGGTTCCCCCGAAACCGCGTTTGTAATGCGCAATCGTCTCCATGTTCGCTCCGGCGAAGTCGAACTCGCCCACTTTCCCGGAAGCGAATTCAAACGCACTGCAGAGGGCCATCGCGCTGGCTCCCACAGGTATGCCTTCGTCAGTAGTTCCCGCGATGAGTTCATACGCTGATTGGCCGGCCCCGGTGGCAGTGGGCGGGTCGAACCCGATTGCGATGGTGGCAAGAACTGCATCGCCGCGGAAAACCCCCATCGTGGCAACATTGTTGCACACCGACAGGAGTGCGAGGTAGTCGTCCCAGGCTTGTGCGGGAAGGGGAGGGGCTTCTCCCTGCCGCCGGAATGTTGCTGCCACTGTTTCCCTCAATGCTCCGTGCGCATGTTCGCCGGTGAGACACTCCGTTCTGAGATTCGCCTCGCGTGCGTCGCGAAGGTTTCTCCTCACATTCTGTCGAAAAATTTGGTGCACGCCGTGCTCAAGCGGGATCTTATACGTGTACCTCACTTCTGTGCGCCAGCCCCGCCACAGGAATGGTCGGACGTCGACGACCTGTGGCGGCAAAACGATCCTGCAGTATGCGGCGTGTTGTTCGCACCACGCGGCAAACTCCCCCATCGCTTCCAACCGCCGGGCTTCTCGCCGCTCCGGTGCGAGGTCGTCGGGGAAATTTTCGATCCATGCGGAATACGGCGCAATTGCCGGGGTCAGCAAAAGGGTCTGCCCCAACCGTTTCTTCCTTGCCAGAGAGACACAGAAAGCCGGGTTGCTCCTCGACATTAGCACGAGATACATGGGTTCGGCATTCATAAGCCGGCACGTCGGCTCGAACCACTGGGTCTGGGCGAAAAAAGGCGATGGACGGGCCGCAGAAAACTCCTGCCACTGCGCGCGATCCCACAACTCAATCGGCATTGAGTCCTCCATGGCAACGATCGGGCAGACGCTGGACACGCTCCTTTGTAGTTTACGGCGCGAGGTCTCATTGTGTCCATGCCTCGCGGCTTTCGCGTTGGCTTGCCCCTTTCTTCAGAGGGCGAGTACCATTTCCCACAAGTCCGTCTGCCATGTTCTTTCCGGAGAACAGGCGCGTTGCCGAACACACGCGAGGGAGTGTCAGAGTGGTACGGGTGAAGGACAAACTCTGGATATTTGCCGTCGAGCAGGCATGTGACGACACCTATTACAACATCCCGATTACCCGTGTGACCCCGGTGGAAGGTGCGTACTACCTCGGTGTCGAGCGCCTCGCCATGATCGTATCACGCGAAGGCCCTTACCCGCCCCTTGAGCCTTACCTCCGAATAATGCGCCCCCTGAAGGAGGTCGTCTGGTCCATCGTTGATTCCGGCGGCGTCACCGGATGGGCACAGGGGAAGGAACTCGACATGCTGTGCGACCTTGCATGCCGTTTCCCGAATATCACCGGCATTTTCATGGATGACTTCTTCAACGGGAAGCCGGAGGACGGGTACGCCGTCCATTCGATCGAGAAACTCACGCGGATTCGAGAAAAACTGGTTCTCCCTCACCGAACGCTGGATCTCTGGGCAGTGCTGTACCGACACCAGCTCGATCTACCCGTGATCGAACACCTGAATATGTGCGACGTCGTGAGTTTCTGGGAGTGGTGGGGACGGGAATTGCCTCACCTGGAAACGAATCTGGAGAAACTTGAACGGCTCGTTCCTGAAAAGCGGCGCTCGCTCGGCATCTATCTCTGGGATTACGGAGATCGGGCGCCAATGCCACTCGACCTTATGCAACATCAGTGCAGGCTAGGACTCGAGTGGTTGAAAAGTGGAAGAATCGATAGCATGATGTTCCTGACGAATTACCTGCTCGACCAGGATTTTGAAGCGGTTGAATGGACCAGAGAATGGATTGCCGAAGTGGGAGATGAGGTGCTCGCTTCCTGAATATCCCCAACGTCCGTTGAAAGGAGTTGCATAATGGCAAAAGGTCAGCTCACGCCGGAACTGATACGCAAGCTGGAATCGGTGGACAGCCCGACCATTTCCAATGCGATTGAGCGGTTCAAGGTACGGTCCCGTCGCGAGGGATACATGGGGCCCCAGATTGTGTGCCGGTTCCCCCATATGGGGCGTATCGTGGGGTATGCCACGACCTGCACAATAGTCGAGTACGACGAGAACTTCCCCCCGGATCCCAGGGAACGGTTCAAATGGCTGGAGTCGATTCACAACTCCCCCAAGCCGGCCATCTGTGTGGTGAAGGACACATGTCACCGCAAAGGATGGTCATCTCACTGGGGCGAGATCGTAGGCACGCAGGTACAGGTTCTTGGCGCGCGAGCAATCATCACTGACGGCGCAGTCCGGGACCTTGAAGCCCTTGAAGCAATGGGGATGAAGACGTGGAGCGAATATGTCGTTGTCTCTCACGGCTGGATTGACGTTGGCAAAGCTGACATCCCGGTGGAGGTTGGCGGGCTCGTGGTCAATCCGGGCGACATTCTCCACGCCGATATGAACGGTGTCGTCAGCATTCCGGCGGAGGTGCTTGACGACATGCCGGCGGCAATAGACGATGTGCTCAACAAAGAGCAGACGTTTATCAAAAGCATGCGGGAGAATGGGTACGATATTGAGGCGCACCGCCGGCAGTTGGAGCACTGAGTCTCGAACAACCTGCGCCGCGGAGAGGCAGAATCAGGACAGCCTCTCCGCGGTTTGTTTGTCCGGTGGAGTCATTCGGACGATTCAGGTGTCTTTCACCCGCGCGACGCGTTCAGCTGCACCTCTGCACATCTCCGGAAAGAAACGGCAGTAACTGCATTTTGCGGCACGTTCGACTTCGTAGTCTCTTCGTGGCAGAAGCCTGTTCAACGACGGCCCGAACTGAGACCCGTCAAAGAACGGAGCGCTACCGTTTCATCGCCAGACCGACCGAGAAGGAGCGTCCCGGCATTCTGAAGCGAGCCATCTCCTCATACTGCACGTTGAACACGTTGTTTGCTTCCAACGAAAAGGTGAGCCAGCGGCGCAGTGAGTAGTCGGTTCGCAGGTTTGTCAGCACGAAGCCGCGCGGAGCATCAACCTGGTATGCGGCGAAGACCTCTTCTTCCACGCGGCTCCTTCCTCGAACAACCACCGTGTTTCGCAACCTTCCGTGGGTGAACACCACGACACCCGAGAACGTGTGGCGTGGACGGTACGGAATCGTGGGGTTGCTTCGTCCCGGCGTTCGGTCTTCGGCCCGCAAATACAGGTAATTGAGTGCAAGCGAGAACCCTTGAAACGGTTCGAGCGTCGCCTGCGCATCCACCCCGCTCATTCGCACTTTCAGTAGATTGGCCACCTGAAATCGGTAGCGCCCGTCGGTCTGCACGGGCAATTCACGCCAGTAGATCCAGTCATCGTAATCGTTCACGAACGCGGCCACGTCCATTTTCAGCACCGGCGAGAGGTCGTGAGTCAAACCGAGTTCGTATGATTTCATCTTTTCCGGGCGCAACGAATCGTTGGGCGCGAATTCTGTCCCTCCTGCCGGTTCCAACACGAGATATCTCTCAGCGATACTGGGAGATCGAAAGGCTCTTCCGACGGAGGCCCGAACAAAGAACGTTTTCCCAAGCGGGATCGTAAGGCCCAGCTTCGGATTGACCAATGTTTCGGTGGCCTTTCCCGGAAGCGAGGTGTAATCGCCCCGAATGCCGAAATCGAGCCGCTGTCCGGTGGCAAAAAGAACTTCGGAGAGGGAGAAAAGAGCCGCGTTGCGAGCCGATCGATTCCCGTAGAGAACGCTGTCTGAGCGTACGAAGTCCAGTGAACCTTCTCCCCCGATTGTCTGGGTAAGAAAACCCGCCAACTGCTTTTGCCACTGCAGTCGGCCGCCCATTCTTTGTGACGTGACGGAACTGCCCAACCCGGCAACCGGTTGCTGTGTGGCGGACTCCATCCCGTAGGTGTACAGGCCGGCGTTCCACAGCCCGTGTTCGAGAGTGCCGGCTTTTGTTGTCAAGTCCAGATTCCACCACCCTTTGTTCTGCCGGTCCTGTTTCTTCTCATCAGGGACTTTCAGCGGCTCCAGCAGGCTTTTCCATCGATGGGGATATCCGGCGTGAGACCTGCCGCCGCCCACGCTTCCTCCGATCTCGAGACCGGGAAAGACCGTGTGCGCGACCTTCCCGTAGGCCTGCCAGACGGAGTAATCCGACGCTTCGCGGTGACCGTCCGACCTGTTGTGGGCGGCATACACCAACCATCCGGTCGAACCTCTGTGATCGGCATGGAGCACCGACGTTTCGGCGAAATCCGCGAGGCCTGACCGGTATTGCATCCAGGCGGGTGGCTTCTCGAAGGCACCGTAACGAGCGACGAGTCTCGTCTCCGGTGTTCCCAACGGATCGCGGGTTATGAGGTTTATTACCCCGCCCATTGCAGACGAACCGTAGAGCGCGGAGAACGCTCCTTTCACAACCTCCACCCGCTCCACAGCACCGATTGGAACGAGACTCCATGATTGCCCACCGGAATCGGTGTTAAGGGCCGGGCGGCCGTCGACGAGCAGAAGGACTCTGTTCCCCACGCCCCCACCCAGAACGTCCGAAGAGCCGCGGATACTGACCGAATTCGTTGCAACACTGTGGGACCGAAATACCTGCAACCCGTCCAGCGTTTCCAGCGCCTGGTCGAGTGAGCGAACGCCGCGATACTCCAACTCGTCGTCCGTTACCAGCGATACGGATACCGAGGCAGCGGTCGTTGCCTCCAGGCGGCGAACTGCCGTCACCACGATATCCTGCCCGCGAATCGGCCTGGTTCGGAGGACGATTTCCACCGTTCGCAGCGGTTCCCGGAGTTCGATAATCTCACGCCACGGATCGTGGCCCACGTAATCCGCCGAGATGAGGTACCTGCCCGGGGGCACATTTCGGATCACGAACACGCCGGTTGAGTCGGCATTGACACCGGACGCCGGCGATGACGACTCCTCCTGGCGCACCTGCACCGGAGCGTACGGCAACGGGGCACCCTGCTCGTTTGTTACCTTTCCGGCGATCTCCGCTGCGCCTACAAAGCGGACGGAGAGTAATAAGACGATTACTCCCGAGCGCAGCATCAAGCGACCACGTACCGAGTTCGTGAACCGAACCATGGCAGGAATGTCAGGGACGGATGGCAAAATTGATGTTACGCAGATCTATCGCACCGCCATTACCCACGGTAACCGAGTCGAGTGTTGCATCCGCGGGCAGATCCACACCATACGCGCCGATGAACCCCAGCGTCATCGGGGGGGTGAACGTGTAGGCGGCGACCGCATACCCTTGTCCGTAAGGTACGTTAGGGATTGTGTAGGCTTTGGAGCCGGAAAATTGCGGGAGCGCGACCATGGTGACCGGTTGACCCATCGCGGCAAACGCGGGGGGAGGACCGATCTTGTTTGCAGGCATCACAACGAGATAAACGGCCCTTGTGGGCCATGTTCCAGAGAGTGTGAGAGTTCCGGAAATGCTGCCGGTAGGTCCGGTTGAGACTTTGGCGCGCGAATAATCGACCGGGATGTCTATTTCCAGATCCGCCTGGCTTCCACTCAGAGTGATGGAGAGTGGCGTATTGTCACCAGCCTGTGGGTCAGCTCCGTACGCACCTATTGTGGTTGTCGCGGCCGCTCCCGTCATGGTGGTGTCGCGCCAGGATGCTGCGAGCGCGGCGTAGGTGCCGAACGTGATGTTCTCAATTACGTATTCATTCGTTCCGGGAGGGATGTACGCACTGGCGAACGACGGGGGCCCTCCTGCGGCTTCAGTCGCGAGCCCTTTCGTCGTATCCCACGCGACAAACAGGGAAACCTGCACGGTTCCCGTGTCCGGACGTGCTTTTGCACCGGGGATTATTCTCCCGTGTATTCGACCGGTTTGGGGTGGATTCGTACTATCGCAGCCCGTGAACGCCGCCAATCCGGCCAACAAACACCACGCTAAAGAACAACGCTTCATCGTTCCGATCTCCAGTTGCGATTTGGCTATCTCCGCGGGACCATTCCGTACCGCACACATCTCATTCACGTCATGCGCGACGTGAAGACCCGCCACAACAAGTCCACCAGAAGTCCTGCCACTGCCCCTGCAAGACCGACTGCAAGACGGTAGTCCGGCCATACGCCGTTGCGCTGGGCAACTAGGATTCCTACGAGCGCCATGAACGCGACCATCCCAAATCGAACGACGGCTGGCTTCCATCGCGTTGGCGACGGTGCGTCGGGCATTTTCGCGGAGAAATATGACATGCCACACAGCATCGCGAGAATCCACAGCGCGATGAGCCCCAGAATACCGAGCGCGGGGAATATGTGATACAGCGTTTCCGTAAAACTCATCATTTCCTCCAATAGAAACGTACCGCGTGCAGACGGAAAACACCACTCCCGCGGTGGTACCGACTTGCGCCGGGGGCAATTGTCCCCCTATTCTACATGTCGCTAAAGGAGGTTCTGCCATGCCGGAAAGCCCGAGAGTCGCCGCGATCATTACTACCTATTTCCCGAACTCACACGCGGATGTGATTGTAACCCGTTTCCTCGAGGGGTTCCCCTCTGACGAAGGAGTAATACCGCCGCAGGCGAGAATTGTAAGCATGTGGCTGGATCAGATTGCTCCAAACGACATCGGTCTGGCGAAAGCAAAAGAGCATGGTGTGCCGGTGTTCCAGAGCATTCGAGCAGCGTTGACGCTCGGTGGAAGCGATCTCGCCGTGGATGGCGTGCTTCTCGTCGGGGAACACGGTGACTATCCGCGAGACGAATGGGACCGTCAGATGTACCCGCGCCGCGCATTGTTCGAGCAGATCTGCGGAGTATTCGCAGAAACGAAGAAATCAGTCCCCGTGTTCGTGGACAAGCATTTGTCGTACAACTGGCCCGACGCCGCATGGATGCTGGAACGGGCAAGGCAGTTGAATGTGCCTCTTATGGCGGGATCATCGCTGCCGGTGGGATGGCGCGAACCGGAGTTGGAACTGGATCTGGACTGCGATCTCACGGACGCCCTCGCGCTGGGGTACGGGCCGCTGGAAGCGTATGGATACCACACGGTCGAGACATTGCAGTGCATGGTGGAACGCCGACGTGGTGGAGAGACCGGTGTGAAGGCGGTTACCTGCCTCCGCGGCGATGACGTGTGGAAAGCCGGAGAAAACGGTGTCTGGTCTCAGGACCTTTTTGAAGCCGCCCTGAAGACTGTGTTCACAAAAAAGGACGAGCCCCCACGGTCTGGATGCGCGGCTCCTTTCGCATTCGTCATCGAATACTTCAGTGGTTTGCGGGCCACCGTGATCATGCTGGACGGATACATCGTGGACTGGGCATTTGCCGGTCGCGTGGATGGGAAGGTCGTTGCCACGGAGTTCGCGCTTGAATACGGGCCGCCATTTTCCCATTTCGGGTATCTGTCGCGAAACATAGAACGAATGTTTATCACCGGCGTGCCGCAGTATCCAGTCGAGCGCACCGCGATTACTACAGGTGTCATCTCGGCCGTGATGGAATCATGCGCAAAGGGCGGTGCCCGTATATCCACTCCCTACCTTGCCATCCCGTATCGATCGTATGAAACTCCACCCATTCGTGCCTATGGCCACAAACGCCCCGGGAAAACCGGCGAGGGGTACAAACCCATAGGTTACTCTGACGAAGGGTGATTCGGACAAGTCTATCAGCCTGTGAGAGAGCTGCATATGGGGCAACTTGAAGGAAAAACGGCGATCGTGACGGGCGGCGCGAGTGGAATCGGCCGCGCCTCTGCCATTCTGTTCGCCCGCGAAGGGGCGAACGTAGTAATTGGGGACATAGTTGACGAAAAAGGTGAGCAGGTAGCGGCCACCATTCGATCTGAGGGCAACAGGGGCCTCTTCGTTCACTGTGATGTGTCTGACACCCGACAGGTTGCGGGACTTGTATCTCGGACGGTGAGCGAGTTCGGAGCGATCCACGTGCTTCACACAAACCCGTTCTACAGCGTCGGCGGAGTGGTGGAGACGATGACGGACGAGGTGTGGGACAGAACCCTTGCAGTGACCCTGAATGGCGTTTTCTATTGCTCGCGCGCCGTCATTCCGGAAATGATCAGAGCAGGCGG
>JAKPPK010000044.1 GCA_029547385.1 Candidatus Latescibacterota bacterium | reverse complement strand
CGATTTCGCGTAGCTCTCTCCAAGGGATTCTGAAATACCCATCACTTCGCCGGTCGAACGCATCTCCGGGCTGAGCAGGATATCCACGCCGGGAAACTTGAGAAATGGCAGCACGGCTTCCTTGACGGAGACGTACGGCGGCACAATTTCCGACGTGAAGCCCTGTTCGGCAAGGCTTTTGCCCACCATGCAGCGGGCGGCAATCTTCGCCAGCGGTACACCGATGGCCTTGCTGACAAACGGCACCGTACGCGACGCGCGGGGGTTCACCTCGAGAACGTACACCTCGTCGTCCTTGATGGAATACTGCACATTCATCAGACCGACTACGTGGAGCTCGCGGGCAAGGTCCTTCGTATGCCGCATCAACTTTTCGATCATGTCCGGGGTGAGGCGGTACGGGGGCAGCACGCACGCGGAATCGCCGGAATGGACTCCCGCCAGTTCGATCTGCTGCATGATTCCGCCAACTACCGTCAGCGTACCGTCCGAAACGGCGTCTACATCTATTTCGATGGCATCGTCGAGAAATCGGTCAATCAGAACGGGGTGTTCAGGAGAAGCCAGCACCGCGGCTCTCATATAATGCACCAGCGAATCCCGGTCGTACACGATGGCCATCCCGCGGCCACCCAGAACGTAGGAAGGACGAACCAGCACGGGGTAGCCGATCTGGCTTGCCACGGCTTCCGCCTCCTCCTCGCTGCGTGCGGTTCCGTTCTCCGGTTGGCGGATTCCGAGCCGGTTGATAAGCGCGCCGAAGAGCTTGCGGTCCTCCGCGACGTCTATCATCGCCGGCGACGTCCCGATGATCTTTACCCCCGACTTCTCCAGGGGAACGGCGAGTTTGAGCGGGGTTTGCCCGCCGAATTGCACGATGACGCCGTCAGGTTGTTCCCTGTCATGGATGTTCAGCACGTCCTCAACGGTGAGCGGCTCGAAGTAGAGCTTGTCAGAGGTATCATAATCCGTCGAAACGGTTTCCGGGTTCGAGTTGACCATGATGGTTTCGAAACCGTCTTCCCGCAGCGCAAACGCCGCGTGGCAGCAGCAGTAATCGAACTCAATGCCCTGGCCTATTCGATTCGGTCCGCCACCCAGAATCATGATTTTCTTTTTCGGTGAACGGACTGCTTCACACTCGGTTTCGTAGGTGCTGTAGTGGTACGGGGTTCGGGCTTCGAACTCCGCCGCGCAGGTATCCACGGTTTTGAATGTCGCGAGGACGCCAAGCTTCTTCCGAAGCTCGCGCACGTCCGCAGGATCGACGTTCCAAAGGTGCGCAAGCTGTATGTCGCTGAACCCCATCTGCTTGGCCCTGAGAAGCGTCGCGCGTGGGATGCGTGCGGTGAGCCGCTCTACGGGGGAATCTGGAACCGGCATGGTGGCAACCTGAAAGAAAGCGAGAGCGCGGGCGAGAACGCAGCACAGGCCCGCAAAGGGCGAAAAACCAGGGCATCTAAAGGTACCTCAGGAGGCATGAAGCGTCAACGAGCAGTTTCCGGACGTGCTCTGCAGGCCCGCGCGACGTACCTTCTGTACGTGCCGCGGGTTTCCGTGGAAAAGGGTTTGGAACGAGCGAGAACCCCGGGACGCGGACGATTCACCTCTTGATTCACCACGAGGATTGACACATGCCACTGGTAAACACTGATCGGCTTACCGAACTTCGCGAACGCCTCGACAGCCTCGGGAGGTTTCTTTGACCTCGCCCGCAAACGGGAACAGATAAGCATCCTCGAACAGCAGATGGCCGCACCGGGATTCTGGGACGACGGCCAGGCCGCACAAAAAACCATCTCCGCCGCAAACGAACTCAAAGAATGGATTCAGGACTGGGAGTCACTCGATCGCCGACTCAACGACCTTGCAGAACTTGCCGAACTGGCGGAGCTGGAAGAGGATGACGCAGTGGCGGCGGAGGTCGAACGTGATACCGAAACGCTGGCGAATGACATCACCGCGCTTGAATTCCGCCACATGATGTCCGACCCCGCCGACAAGAAAAACGCCATTGTGACGATCCACCCCGGCGCCGGCGGAACCGAATCCACCGACTGGGCGCAGATGCTTATGCGGATGTACACCCGGTGGGCGGAGCGCAAGGGCTTTCAGGTGGAGATCATGGACCTGCTGGAAAACGAGGACGCCGGCATAAAAAGCGTGACGCTGGAGGTGACCGGGCCGTACGCCTACGGGTATATCAAGGCCGAAAGCGGCGTGCACCGGCTCGTCCGCATCTCTCCTTTTGATTCCCAGAAGCGCCGGCACACCTCATTCGCCAGTGTGTTCGTGTACCCGGAACTCGACGACGAAATCAAGCTGGACGTGAAGGAATCCGATATTCGGGTGGATACCTATCGCTCGTCCGGCGCGGGGGGGCAGCATGTGAACAAGACCTCCTCCGCGGTACGAATGACCCACCTCCCCACCGGTATCGTCGCGCAGTGCCAGAATGAGCGCTCGCAGCACAAGAACCGCGCGAACTGCTGGAAAATCCTCATGGGTCGCCTGTACGAGCACTACAAGGCGCTGGAAGACGAGAAACTCCAGGCGGTCGAAGACACCAAAAAGCCCATCGAATGGGGCAGCCAGATACGGTCGTACGTGTTTCAGCCGTACCAGTTGGTCAAGGACCACCGCACGGGCATCGAGACATCCAACGTGGACGCCGTCATGGACGGAGACATTGATCTGTTCATCAACGGATACCTGACTCGCAAAGGGGATCTGACGCCGGATGACTCGCTGGCGCAGTAGCAGGCGAGGTCTGGCACCGGGGCGCATGGATCTGATTCGACGGGCGCGCAGTCGGAGAGGCACCACGATAGTCATCCCCGTGAACGCGGGAATCCGGAAACACTCCGCAGGCATTGGGTGAGCAATTCGCGGGCGCCCCGGCCGCGAGGGAAACGGATTCCGGAACCTTTTGTGGCGGAAGGAAAAAAAGGCGCACCGGCTGGATCCCCGCCTTCGCGGGAATGACGGCGCGGTGCCCGGCGCGGGCTTGCCGGGCGGCAGGGGGCTTACGCTTCGGGTTCCGACCGCCCCTCCCCCGGCGGTTTGTGTTCCAGAAGGTGAACAAACGCCCAGCCGGCACCGCCAAGGAGGACGAATCCGGCGGTGAGAAACACAAGAACTCCACCTGCCGGAACGGAGGGGAACCTCACGCTTACGTTGGTGGCCAGTTGTTCGGGGGAGCCACCCTCCTTCTTTCTTATCGCCCGCACCGCGACAATCCCCGCGAATGCGGGTTCCCAGAACACTTCTCCCGCCGGACCGGTGACGCCGAGCGTGTCGTCCCGCGCCACCTTGCTGTTGGGGAAGTACTCAACGTAAACCTTCCAGCCGGTGCGGGCGGCTTCCCGGGCGGCGAGTGAGGTATCGGCCGTGGCATCACCGAAAACCCGGATTGCGGCGACTTCGCCCCGTACCGGAGACGCCGGTTCGACGCTCAACACAATGCCGCGCGCCGTTGAAACGCTGATGAACGCGAATGCGGGAACCCAGAATACCAGTCGGTTCATCCCTGTTCCTCCCGGTACTTCCGCCCGAAGGTGAACACGAGGGCGAGACCCGTGGTGAAGAGGAACCACGCCCCGAACGCGAACCACGAAAGCCAGGGTATTCCCTGGATCGTGAATGAAGCGCCGTAGAGCCCGTCCCGCACCTCCGTCCAGACGCCCCACCCGATCACCACCGCGATAATGACGGGATTGACCACTTTGATCAACGCATCCCACCACCATCCTATGCCGAGCGTACTGTCGCGGTTGATGATTTCGCGCAGTTTGCGTGCACCGAACACCCACCCGATGATGAGACACTCGAAAAACCCGACAATCAAGAGGCCGTAACTGAACGACCAGTGGTCGAACAGATCGAGGAGCGTGAGGCCGAGGGTGCCGTTGCTGGCAAGGGTGGGATCTACCACGTGAGGAAGAGCGAAGCACATGCTACCCAGCATACTGCACAGCGCAACGACCAGTACGGCTTTTTTTCTCCTCCACCGGAATTTGTCGAGAATGGACGCGACAAAGGCCTCCACGAGGGAAATACTGGAGGTGAGGCCGGCGATGAACAGCAGGAAGAAAAACAGCATCCCGAAACCCACGACAAAATGCGGCAATTTCGCGATACCCTGGGGCACCACGAAAAACATCATGCTGAGAGTGCTGGCTTTCGGCACCACAGAGAACGCGAAAAGAAGGGAGAACACGGCCAGCCCTGCAATGAACTCAAATGAGCAGTTGAGAAAGCAGATGGTTGCCGCGTTGTGCACCTGATCGCTCTTTTTCGGGAGGTAGCTCGCATATGCCGTCATGATGCCGAACCCGAGCGAAAGGGTGAAGAACATCTGGCTGAAGGCCCCTTTCCACACTTCCGGGTCGGCCATGACGGTGAAATTCGGACTGAACAGCAGGTATGCGCCCTGCTCTCCGTTCGGCAGGCTCACCCCGCGGACGATCAGGGCGATCATGCACAGCCACATGAGCGGCACGAGAAAACGGGTGGCGGATTCAATGCTCCGCGCACCGCGCAGAACGATCAGGAGATTGAGGGCCCACACAATCGCCACGTACCACAGCGTATCCCACGAACCGAGCATCCCGAAGAAATACCCGAACGGATTGGGGAGGGCGAGAGACCCGAAGGCGCCACTCGTGACGGGCTCCGAACTCCACAACCCTTTCATGCTGCCGATGAACATTCCGAGAACCCAGGCCAGGATGGCGACGTAGTACATGCAGATGACCGTAGCATTCAAAACGCCCCACCATCCGATGAACTCCGCCGGGCGCTTCCCTATCCTGTAGAGGGACTGAGGAAACGCCTTGCCGGTATGCGCTCCCAGAGCAAGCTCCATGAGCATGATGGGAATGCCGAGGATGCAGAACGCCACGATGTACGGGATGTAAAAGGCTCCCCCGCCGTACTTGTACGCATTGGCGCTGAAGAAGACGATGTTCCCGAGGCCTATGGCCGAACCAGATGCCGCGAGAACAAACCCGACCTTGGAACCCCACTGTGAACGTAGTTCCGCCATACGGAGACCTTTCAGAGCCATGACGGTGGTGCGTGCGCCGACACCGGACGTTCTTTTCCGGCACGTTTCAAGAGTATACTTTTGCACGATTTTCGTCCCAATCCTTGCCCTTTTCCGTTGCAGGAACGATGGAACGATACCGCAGCTTTTCGCGCGTGCTGACGGAGCAGTTCGGAGGCCCGGTGCGGAAGATCTCCCTCGACGCGGGTTTTTCCTGCCCGCATCGAAAGGGAAGCGAGGGAGGATGCACCTACTGCGATGCGTGGGGTTCCGGCACCGGCGCATCCAGACAGGGTCGCTCCATCTCCGACCAGATTGCCGCCGCGATTTCGCGCGAGGCCGCGGCGCGGAAGCCTGCAGGCGCGTTTCTCGCATATTTCCAGGCGCACACCAATACCTTCGCGCCAGTTCCAACCCTGCGCAGCCGGTTCGAAGAAGCGCTGACCGACCCGCGCGTGGTCGGGTTGTCAATCGGAACGCGCCCCGATTGCCTGCCGGAGCCGGTTCTGGATCTTCTGGACGAACTGAATCGCCGCACCTGCCTCTGGGTGGAGCTCGGGCTTCAGTCCGCGCACGACGAAACGTTGCGGAGGGTCAACCGCGGTCACACGGTGGCCCAGTTTGCCGACGCCGTGGAACGATGCCATGCGCGCGGCATTCGCGTGTGCGCTCATGTGATTTTCGGGTTGCCGGGGGAAACGCGGGAAATGATGCGCGATACCGCCAGGTTCCTCGCATCCCTGGGTATTGACGGGGTGAAATTCCATTCGCTCTACCTCGTCCCGGCAACGCAGATGGAGAGGGAGTACCGGAGGGTTCCGTTCCCGCTTCTGTCGCAACAGGAGTACGCGGAGATCGTTGCAGATGCCCTTGAGCGGCTGCCGCCGGAGGCCGTTATCCAGAGGCTCACCGGGGATCCTCCCCGCACCATTCCGGCGGAGCCACCGTGGACGCGGGACAAAGTCGGAACGCTTGCCCTGATCCGCAGAGAACTGGCGAGACGGGACAGTTTTCAGGGGGCGCTTTACCGGGGGTAAGACCCTATATTTTCAGTGACTCACCTTCCACGATTCCATTATCCAGGCGTATCACGTGTTTTCGGAGGAACCGGCATGGCTGACTCAGTGGTGTTTGACAGAAAACCCGCGGTGAAGGAACTGGAACCCGGCTCGTACGCGTGGTGCAGGTGCGGTCGGTCGAAAAGCCAGCCGTTCTGCGATGGATCGCACAAGGGAACAGGGATCCAGCCGGTGGTTTTCAAGCTGGAAGAGAAGAAGAAGGCAGCTCTCTGCCTGTGCAAGCAGACAAAAACGCCCCCGTTCTGCGATGGTACGCACAGAACGGTAACGTAGCGCAACTTTCCCGAATGAGTACAAAAAAGGGACGCGGCCTGCCCCGCGTCCCTCAAGTAGTTTTTGGAGTACCGCGGTATCAGTCGCCCTAAGGGTTTCCGCAAAAACGCTCAACTCTCTCGGTTACGAGTTTCGAGCCGATTACCACCATTGGAAGTCCGCCACCCGGGACTGTTGACGCTCCCACGTAGAAGACGTTCCCGAACTCTTCATCGAAGTTCTTGGGCCTGAATCCCCCTGTTTGCATCATGTTGTGCGCAAGACCCAGCGCGCTCCCTCTGTGGAGATTGAACCTGTCGCGCCATTCGATCGGCGTGTAGACAGTCCTGGATACGATCTCGTTCCTGATGTTTCTCCCTGTCCTGTTTGAAAAATCGTCGATGATCCCGTCCACAATTGCGTCCCTGTCGTCCCAGTTGCTCTTGTACCTCAGATCCGGCACGGGGCAGACGAAGAACAGGCTTTCACAGCCCTCGGGAGCGCAGTCGGGATTCGTTCTGGATAGCACGTTCACATAGTAATAGGGTTTTTCCGCCGCACTCGGATCGTTGAACACCCTGTGTGCGTACTCGGTGAAATCGTCACCGAGGTAGTAGTTGTGGTGGTTCAGTTGCGGCAATTTGCATTTGATGCCCAGATAGATCGTCAGCGTCCCCATGGTCCAGTCCATGCGATCAAGCATCTCCGGGGAGTACTTCCTTCTTCTGAACACGCGGCCTCGAAATACCGCAGCATCGGCATTTACGACGAGAATATCCGCCGTCCATTTCCTGCCTTCTCCGTCCAGCAGATACTCAACCGTCCTGTCCTTCGCAACAAAGTCCACGATCTCAACGCCGTAATGTATTCTGACGTTTTCTTTTTCGAGCTCGCGAACGACGCCTTCCGCAATTCTGTACATCCCGCCGACCACGTTGTAGTACCCGTCATGCACAAACTCGGTGTAAGAAAGAAGCGTGTACACGGCGGAGGTGTCGAACGGCGTTTTGCCAAGGAAGAAAGACACGAGCGATACAATCTCTCGCGCGTCGTTTGAGTCGAAGTACCGGGACACCTGTTTCCAGAAACTCCTCCAGAGCAGGGGCAGCAGAAAAGGATTGGCTTTTGCAAGTGCGGAGAGGTAGTCAGGCAGGGAATCGTAATTGGTCTTGATCACGAAGTTTGTGTCCCGGTAGACCTGCCCGCATTTGTCGAGATACCTCCTCATCCTGTTCTCGAAATCCGGTTCCACATGTTTGAACTGGGACGCCAATTTGCCGATATCCCGGTGAAGATGATAGGTAACGCGGTCCTTTCTGAAATTGACCGAGTACAGCGGGTCAAGCGCGTAGTGCTCAAAGGGAAGTGCGATGCCGCATTCTCTCGCGAAATCCTCAAACTCGTAGGACATCGCGAAAAAACTTGGACCGGTATCGAACGTGAACCCATCCTTCTTGATCTGGTTCAGCCTGCCGCCGGCATTGCTGTTCTTTTCGACGATCTCAACCTCGTAGCCTTTTTTTGCGAGCCGAAGCGCCGTTGCCAGGCCTCCGAGCCCCGCTCCGACCACCAGAACCTTCTTTTTCACGTCCCGCCTCTCATCTATTAATCACGAACGCAGAACCACCGCGAACGGCTGTCTATCTCAGGCTATCTGCCGTCCTTTCCATTCGAGTTTTCCGGAAAATCTGCTGAGATACGCCATGCAGTTTATCAAGCCAAGAGAGAGCTGCACCGGAATGCTCAACAGCACGCTGCTGAGGATGTTCTGATGGCTGAGGAAGAACACAATGACCCTTGTCAGAACATACACAACCAGATACCCTGCGAAGACCCAGGACGGCATTGCCCACAGGACGGGGAGAAAACCGAACGTCGTAACGAGGAAGAACAACACGGAGAGAACGAACGAATCTGCGAAAAACGTGGTAATGAATTTTGAGAAACCGCCTACCGCATGGCGGAAACCACGGTACATCCTGCACGAATAGTCATCGTCGCCGAGCAGGCAGGCTACGCGCTTGTCCGCCTTTTTGAACAGGCGGGCTATGCTTACGTCCTCTACAACCGCGCGTTTGACCTTTTCGTGAGGGAGTACCTCCCGGTAAGCCCCTGCCGTGAAAAACATGAACGCGCCGCTTGCCGCCGCAAGC